>CAIVPV010000299.1 GCA_903907915.1 uncultured Cytophagaceae bacterium | reverse complement strand
TGCGTAATCATATTCGAAGCTAAATCGGCATCCTCGCCAAAAGTTCCTTCTACGCGTCCCCATCGAGGTTCTGTAGCTAGATCAGCCATATACATATAGCCTTTGCGAAGACCAACAGCTCGCCATTCGGTAGCTGCCGTTTCCGCAAATTTGCGCGTTAAAGTAAAGTCACGCATCGCTGCTAATCCTAATTCACCCGGCCATTTAGAGAAGGATGTAACACCCACACTAAGTCCTACGGATGCATCCGTCGTTACGTGGTTACGCGGATTGGAAGCAACGATAGCCGGGATTCCTAGGCGCGTTGACTCACAAAGTTCTTGTAGATTATTTGACCATTTGGCTAAAATCGCAGGCTCTGCATTCGCCCGCAAAATGAAATGGCGTAGGTGAAATTGTGTTACCCCTTTAGTCGTACCAGCTGCTCCCATATTAGGCGAAGCCAATGGTTTACGGGTGAACATATTAGTACTTTGAACCTGGTCTTCTTCGTTAAAACCCTCCGTAATTTTAGGACGAGGTCCTGCACTGCCCTGAACCCCATTATTGAAAACTTGATCTCCTCCCATGCGGGTCGTACTAATCAGCATAAAGCCCACTTTCTCCTCCAAAGTCATCTGAGCAACTAAATCCTTCGCGCGCTCCGAAGCAGACAAACGCCAGTCCTCGTATTTGTCCAGTTTATTATTCTTGTTTAAATCTTTAAAGGACAATTTCCCCACTCGCAAAGTAGGCGTTTTCATAGCGACGATAACGGGTTGCGTTTGGGCTAGTAGTGAACTAGAGGCAAAAAGCAAGGCAATAAGCACACGAGATTTCATAGGTTTTTTCTTTCTTTGTAAGGGAAAGCAAATCTGAAGCCATTTCTAATCATATGAAAAACCCTAATGTAGACGAATTCATACAAAGTGCCGACAAGTGGTCTGCTGAAATGGCCGTTTTACGTAGAATACTACTCGATTGTTTATTGGTGGAAACCTATAAATGGGCTTCTCCGGTATATATGTATGGCGGGAAAAATCAGGTAGGGATTGCCTCACTGAAGGAACATTGTGCCTTGAATTTTTTCAAAGGGGGGCTTTTGCAAGACGAAGATAAATTATTGATTAAACCCGGCGACCATACGCAGTTCGGTCGTTGGATGAAATTTAAGACGGTAGAAGAGATTCAGGCCAAAGAAGCCACCATCAAAGCCTACGTCTTCGAAGCCATTGAAGCGGAGAAACTAGGGTTGAAATTGGAAAAAAGGGAGCCTGCTGCGCTTCAGGTACCGGAAGAATTAGAGGAACAATTCGCTCAAAAGCCAGCCTTGAAAACAGCTTTCTCAACACTTACCCCTGGCAGGCAGCGCGCCTACTTAATGCATTTTTTAGATGGGAAACAATCCGCCACGCGAACCTCCCGTATCGAGAAAAATGAGAAATATATCCTGAAGGGCTTTGGTTTAACGGATTGCATTTGTGGACTAACGAAGAAAAAACCCGGATGCGATGGATCTCACCGGGCGATCGAGAATTTTAAAAGATGACGTAAACAAGTCATGTCTATGGCGTTTGTTTCTAACGAGAATAACCTCAATTTTGGCCTATGAATTTTGGAGAACAATTAAAGGAAATCCGATCCTCGAAGGGACTCACCCAAATCGAACTATCTGAGAAAAGCGGGATTGCCCTGCGCACCGTGCAACGCATGGAACGCAACGAAGGGAAGCCCAGCTTGTATTCAATGAATGCGATCGGCGATGCGCTTGGCGTAAATTTGACTTTATTGTATGCTCCGGATGACGAAACCGAAAAACGAAATATCATGGAAAGTACAGACCAACAATTATGGCTGATTGCCAAAAGGCGTGCCAAATTCAAAAGAAGCCTCAGTGCTTATGTGTTAGTAATCCCCTTTCTTTGGGTGATTTGGTACTTGACTATGCCTGAATTATCCCGATATGAAAGGTTCCCATGGCCTTTATGGCCGATGCTAGGCTGGGGGCTAGGCCTAGGGATTCAGTATATGAATGCCTATGTGATTGAAGTGGGTTCTTTAGAACAAAGGGAATACGATAAGTTGAAGGGGAGGCAATAAAAAAAGCCAGCCACCCTTTCGAGCAGCTGGCTTTAAACTTAAACCCAAAAACTATTTATAAGTCACATCGAAACGATCTAGGTTCATCACCTTCGTCCACGCCGCTACGAAATCCTTCACAAACTTAGTTTGCGCATCTTTCGTTGCATAGACTTCAGCAAGCGCACGAAGCTCTGAGTTCGAACCAAAAATCAAGTCAGCACGTGTCGCTGTCGCAACTGGAGCTCCTGTTTTTGTATTCGTTCCTGCGAACTCTTCTTTCGTGTCGTTTGTTGGCTTCCAAGTCGTTCCCATCTCCAATAAGTTCACGAAGAAATCATTCGTTAATGCGTCTTTTTTCGTGGTAAACACGCCGTGCTTCGAACCATTAAAATTCGTATTCAATACACGCATACCACCTGTTAATACCGTCATTTCTGGCGCGGTTAACGTTAATAATTGCGCTTTGTCTATGAAGATCTCTTCCGTCGATAGCATATAACGCGTTTTCAAGTAGTTACGGAAACCATCACCCATTGGCTCTAGTAAGTTCACCGATGCAACATCCGTTTGCGCTTGTGACGCATCCATACGACCTGGCGTAAATGGAACCGATGTTTTCACACCTGCATTCGCTGCTGCTTTTTCTACTGCTGCAGAACCACCTAAGACGATTAAGTCGGCAATGGAGACTTTTTTCTTGCCTGCTTTGGCATTAAAATCTTGTTGAATTTTTTCCAAAACCGCTAAGACCTTTTCTAATTGCTTCGGATTATTTACCTCCCAATTACGTTGTGGCAATAAGCGAATACGCGCACCATTCGCACCACCACGGCGATCTGAGTGACGGTACGTCGAAGCCGAAGCCCACGCCGTCGAAACTAATTCGCCGATGGATAAACCCGAATTCAATAATTTTACTTTCAAAGCCGCGATATCCGCTGCATTGATAACCTCGTGATTCAACGCTGGAATTGGATCTTGCCAAACCAATTCTTCTTTCGGTACTTCTGGTCCTAAATACGTCGAGCTAGGGCCCATATCGCGGTGCGTTAATTTGAACCATGCTTTAGCAAAAGCCTTCGCAAATACTTCCGGATTCTCTAAAAAGTTTTTAGAAATTTTCTCGTAAGCAGGATCAACGCGTAATGCGATATCCGATGTTAACATCGTCGGCTTGTGGAAGACATTTTTGTCAAAGGCATCTGGGATGATGTTTGGACTATCTTTCGCAATCCACTGGTTTGCACCTGCCGGACTTTTTTCTAAAGTCCACTCGTTATTGAACAATAATTGCAAGTATCCAATTCCCCAAGCAGTAGGAGTCGAAGTCCACGTCACCTCTAAACCTGACGTGATCGCGTCTTTTCCTTTTCCTGATTTGTAGGTGCTTTTCCAGCCTAAACCTTGCTCTTCGATGCCCGCTGATTCTGGATTGTCACCCACATTCGTTGCAGGTCCTGCACCGTGTGTTTTACCGAAAGTATGGCCACCCGCGATTAACGCTACAGTTTCCTCATCGTTCATCGCCATACGGCCAAAAGTCTCACGGATATCTTTCGCCGAAGCTACTGGATCCGG
The DNA here is from genome assembly GCA_903907915.1 of uncultured Cytophagaceae bacterium. Classification (GTDB taxonomy): domain Bacteria; phylum Bacteroidota; class Bacteroidia; order Cytophagales; family Spirosomataceae; genus Aquirufa. The sequence continues at coordinate 4,555 of CAIVPV010000299.1, read as the reverse complement.
TACACCTTTAGGGCCTTCTGGATTCACATAGATTAAGCCCATTTGAACAGCCGCTAAAGGCATTTCTAATTTGCGATCGCCTGAGTAGCGATTTGAATCGTCTAACCATTTCGTCTCAGAACCCCAATACACATTCGTTTCTGGCTCCCAAACGTCTGTACGTCCACCGGCAAAACCAAATGTTTTAAAGCCCATTTGCTCTAAGGATACGTTTCCAGTCAAGACCATTAAGTCAGCCCAGGAGATTTTATCCCCGTATTTTTGTTTGATCGGCCATAACAAGCGACGCGCTTTGTCTAGGTTAGTATTATCTGGCCAAGAGTTCAATGGCGCAAAACGTTGTTGTCCTGCGCGAGAACCTCCGCGGCCATCACCTGAACGATACGTTCCTGCACTATGCCAAGCCATACGAATGAATAAAGGGCCATAATTCCCAAAATCAGCCGGCCACCACTCTTGTGATGTAGTCAATACCTTGCCGATGTCTTTTTTCAAAGCGGCATAATCTAGGCTCTTGAAGGCTTTGATGTAATTGAAGTCGGCGCCCATAGGGTTCGACTTTTCGGAGTTTTGGCGTAGCATACCTACGTTTAACTGTCCTGGCCACCAGTCGTTATTTGTGGTTCCAGCTAATTTCATCCCTGTATGAGGATTCATACCCGCGTGGGGGTTAGCCCCAGCTGCCGCGTGCGGATTAGCCGCTGCTGGCTTAGCAGAATAATCCTGTGCTTGAACGGCAAATGAAGCCATAATTGCACTGAGTAAAAGTATTTTTTTCATGATTCTTTATTTTTAGTGGAGCTAATTTAAAGCCTATTTTAGTATAGAGGAAACTGATTTTTTCTATATTTGGCATAGATAAAATCTATAGTAATGAATATACATCAATTAGAATACATACTGGCGGTTGATCAGTTCAAAAGCTTTTCCAAAGCAGCGGATTATTGTCATGTTACGCAGGCCACTTTAAGCGCCATGGTGAAAAAATTAGAGGAGGAGCTAGATATCGTGATTTTCGACCGAAAAGCGAGTCCGATCTCAGCCACCGAAAATGGCCGTGAAATTTTAGGGCAGGCCTTGCAAGTGGTGGCACATGCAGATGCACTACTAGATTCGTCTAAATCCATCAACCGTAAAATGGAGGGCAAGGTGAAATTAGGGGTCATTCCTACGATTGCGAATTCCTTATTATTGATTATTTTGAAACCTTTACTGGAGAAATACCCAGCCCTGGTTTTTGAAATTCAGGAGCAAACCACACAGCAATTGATGAAAAGTCTACTTGAAGGGAAGCTGGATCTGGGGATTTTAAGTACACCTATTTCCTCATCGGATCTAGAAACGGAATTACTTTACAAAGAGAAATTAGTGCTGTATGGGCACGTTCAGAAAGCTTCGATCAAAAAGGCAGAACTAAGTCAGCAACGCTTTTTCTTATTGCAGGACGGTCATTGCCTGCGTGATCAAATCATTCAGTTGTGTGAATTAAAAAAGAATAAGTTTTTGCCAGTAAATCTGCGTTTTGAGGCAAATACCTTTGAAACTTTATTGAATTTAGTGGATGATTTTCAAGGAATAACCATTTTGCCAAAACTATACGCAGAGCAACTCTCCGATAAACGCAAAGCCGCTATGATTGAATTAGAGGAGGGGAATTTGGAACGTGAAGTAAGTCTCTGTTACTACCGACCTTATGCTAAGTGGAATATTATCAAGCGTTTAGCTGCAGATATAAAAGAATTAGTTAAAGAGCATTTAAGCTAGTAATTATTCAAAAATAGGTGCTAAATTAGTATCAAAAGTATACTCTAAAATTATGAAAACAATCGAACTATCGATTAACCAGAAGACTCACCGTATCGAGGTGGATCCAGAAATGCCCTTATTGTGGGCGATCCGCGACATCGTGGGTTTAAAAGGCACGAAATTTGGCTGTGGCCAGGGCCTTTGCGGCGCTTGCACGGTGCAGCTAGATGGTCAGCCTGTTCGTTCTTGCCAAACCCCTGTAGGAAGTATTACTGCAAAACAGAAAATCACCACGATTGAAGGGGCTTCGACGCGTTTAGAGAAGATTATTCAAGCCGCTTGGATCGAGCACCAGGTGCCACAGTGTGGCTATTGTCAGTCTGGCCAAATCATGACAGCCACCGCGCTTTTGAAATCAAATCCCAAACCTAGCGAAACAGATATAGAGAATTATATGTCGGGAAATATTTGCCGTTGCGGTACGTATTCCCGCATAAAGTCAGCCATTCAAACCGCTGCAAAAAACGCATCCACTAAATCTAAATCTTAAGCCTTATGTCACTCGAATCTAGAAGAAGTTTCATCAAAAAAGCAGGGGCAACGGGACTAACGTTTTGGTTAGGATTGTCCTACGTAAAGGGGAATAACGCAGCCATTAGTACTGGCGCAAAATCCCTCACCCCTTTCATCAAAATCGACGCCGCAGGCATCACGATCTTCAACCCGAATCCAGAAATGGGGCAGGGCTCTTATCAGGCTGTAGCGTCTATGATAGCAGAAGAGTTAGAAGTGTCTTTGGCCCAAATAAAAATCAAAAACACCGGCGGCGAGAAGGAATTCGGTGCTGGCCAATGGGCAGGAGGAAGTTCTACCGTTCGCGAGGGTTACTTGACCTATCGAAAAATAGGAGCTGCAGCGAAAGAAATGTTAATTAAAGCCGCAAGTCAAAAATGGGGAGTTAGCACAGAATCCTGCACGGCGAAAGAAGGGAAAGTATACCACACGGCCACGAATCGCTCTTTAAAATACGAAGAGTTAGCGGAGGCCGCGTCACTTCTAGAGATCCCTAAAGAGCCTAAATTGAAGGATCCGAAAGACTTCAAAATGTTAGGGAAATCAGTTAATCGCCCAGATATCCCTTTAAAAGTGACTGGGAAAGCGGAATTCGGAATCGACGCCGATGTTCCAGGAATGCTATATTCCAGCGTGGAAAGATGCCCTGTCATAGGCGGTACGCTGAAAACATTCGATGCCACTGCGGCGATGAAAGTTCCTGGTGTGGTGAAAGTAGTTTCGGCTGAACGCGTTATTGGGAAGTATAGCTCCACTGGAGTGGCAGTTATTGCGAAGACCTATTGGGCTGCGATTCAAGGTAGAAAAGCCTTGAAAATAGATTGGGATACCAAAGGTTTTGATACATTCAATTCAAGCGAATACGAGAACAAATTACGTGCGCTTTCGAAAGAAGAGGGCATTTTAGATAAACAAAAAGGATCAGTCGACATTCCGGTAAATCAGGTGGTAGAATCCTTTTATGAGACGCCTATGGTGGCGCACCACCCGTTGGAACCGATGAACTGCACTGTGCATGTAAAAGGCAAGAAGGTAGAGATTTGGACTTCGACTCAGGTGCCGGTTTCTGTTACAGGACCCGGAATGATGGGTAGTATGCCGGCGGTTTTGGGCATTAATCCAGAAGATATTACGCTGCACTCTGGGTTTATTGGCGGAGGCTTTGGTAGAAGATTGTACTTCGATTACATCGTAGAAGCGATTAATGTGGCGAAGCAAGTGGATAGCCCGGTGAAGGTGGTTTGGTCGCGCGAAGACACGACGACGCAGGGGCCTTTCCGCCCCATGACTTTCTCTAAAATGATGGGCGGACTTTCGGATAAAAATCAATTAGTTTCGTTCCAACACAAGGTCATCAGCCCCGGTTTTATGGATAGCGCGATGCCTAATTGGGACAAAACGAAGCTGGACAGTATGATGACCGAGGGAATTAGTGCGCAGGAATACGACATCCCGAATATGAAGAATAGCTTCGTGTTTGCGGATTACCACGTGCCTATGGCTGCTTGGCGTTCGGTAACGAGTTCAACGTTAGCATTTGCACATGAATGTTTCATTGATGAGCTGGCGCATAAGGCCAAAAAAGATCCGCTAGACTTCCGCATCGATTTACAATCGACCAATACCGATACCAAGCGCGTGTTGAAAAAATTACGCGAGATCACGAATTGGGACAAACCGCTTCCGGCTGGTAAAGCACGCGGCGTCGCCCAATGGGACTTTTTTGCGGGACTTTCGGCGCAAGCGGTGGAAGTGAGTTTGGCAAAAAACGGAGCAGTATCGGTAGATAAAGTATATGTTGTCATCGATTTAGGAACAGTCGTGAATCCAGATAATGTGAAAGCGCAAGTAGAAGGGGCGGTTTTAATGGCCCTAAGTGCGGCAATTCACCCAGCCATCACCTTGAAAAACGGGGTGGTGGAACAAAAGAATTTCGATACCACTCCAGTGACACGCATGAGCGAGGCGCCAGAAGTGATTGTCGAAATCATCACGGAAGGAGCAAAAATCAAGGGGGTAGGTGAACCAGGTTTGCCGCCGTTTGCACCGGCTTTAGGGAACGCGATTTTTGCTTTGACGAAGAAGCGTTTGCGCAAATTGCCGCTGGAAATTGAATTTGTTTAAATCAATGAAAACCCTCCAACAAACAGTGGAGGGTTTTTTATGCTCTCTCAGGACGTCTATTTAAAATAATTCTAAATAAGCTTGCGTTGTAAGCAATTGCGTTGTAGTTTTG
>CAIVPV010000298.1 GCA_903907915.1 uncultured Cytophagaceae bacterium | reverse complement strand
TCTCACAAAGTAAAGAAAAATGAAGGAAAACTATATATTTTCGAAGAGATCTCTACTAAATATCGATTACTTACACCTGAAGAGTGGGTCAGACAACATTGCATTAATTATTTAGTAAAGCACTTGAACTATCCCGCCAGCCTATTTCAAATTGAAAGAGGAATGAAGGTAGATAAATTGAAACGACGAACTGATATTCGTATATATAATGCTCAAGGAGATGTTTTTATGTTAATTGAATGCAAAGCGCCACAGGTGGAATTGAACATAGAAACACTACAACAGATTAGTCAATACCAAAAAACCCAACAAGCCAATTATTTAGTTATTACCAATGGACTTCATTACCATATTTTCAACAAATCATCCGAAATCCTAAGTGATTTCCCCTCCTATTCATGAAAAAGATTCTAATTCTGTCACTCGCTTTATTATCGCTAACAGCTACAGCACAAAAGAGACCTGCACTCGTTGTAGGCATTGTAGTTGATCAAATGCGTTATGATTATTTAAATAGATACTACGACCGTTATTCTAATAATGGGTTTAAACGCCTCATGAATGAAGGTATGAATTGTACGGATAATCACTATAATTACGCTCCTACGGTGACGGCAGCTGGACATGCTAGTGTGTACACAGGAACGGTTCCTGCGGTTCACGGCATAGTAGGCAATGAATGGATCGAAGTCTCTAACGGAAAAAAAATGTATTGTACTGATGATTCTACCGTTCAAACCGTAGGAAGCAAAAGTAAGGCGGGTATTATGTCCCCTAAAAACCTTTGGACTTCTACCATTACGGATCAATTGAAAATGGCACAGAATTATAAATCAAAAACAATTGCCATTGCACTTAAAGACAGAGGTTCTATTTTGCCAGGTGGGCACACGGCAGATGCAGCCTATTGGTATGACTCTGCTGATGGGTACTGGATAAGCTCGTCCTTTTACCTGAAAGAACTGCCTACTTGGGTTCAAAAATTCAACCTAGAGGGTCGCCCTCAAAAGCTCGTTAGCCAAGGATGGAATACACTTTACCCGATTTCTACTTACACGAGATCAGCTGAAGATAACAGCCTGTATGAAAGTAAATTACCAGGTGAAAAAACACCGACTTTCCCACATGACTTAAAGGGAGGAAATGCATTAGAAGTTCTTCGCACAACCCCCTATGGCAATACACTAACAAAAGATTTTGCACTAAAAGCGATTGAAGACGAGCATTTAGGAAAAAATGGCACGACCGATTTTTTAGCGATTAGTTTTTCATCATCAGACTATGTGGGACACTCTTTTGGACCCCAATCTATTGAATTAGAAGATACCTATTTGCGTTTAGATCAAGATATCGCTGAAATTTTAAGCTATTTAGATGCCAAACTAGGAAAGAATCAATACTTAGTGTTTTTAACGGCGGATCATGCGGTGGCAGAAATTCCTGCTTACCTTCAAAGCAAGCGTATGCCGGGTGGTGTGTTTGATAACGGAAAAGCGATTAACGAAGCGAAATCGGCTCTAAAACAAGCTTTTGGCGAGGTGGATATCATTTCAGGAACCGATAATTACCAAATATACCTGAATCAGGCTAACCTAGCTAGATTACAGATTTCGAAGGAGGCTGTAGGCAAGGTTTTGGAGAAATCATTCAAAAAACAACCTGGTTTTGCTGAATTAGTG
>CAIVPV010000297.1 GCA_903907915.1 uncultured Cytophagaceae bacterium | reverse complement strand
GGGCCTAATTTAACAGATAAATTTTGGATCCATGGAGGAGATGTAAAAGCTATGTTTAAAACGATAACGCAAGGAGTTCCTGAAAAAGGGATGATTGCCTGGAATAAGACTTTAAATCCCTTACAAATTCAAAAAGTTGCGTCCTTTATTGTAACGCTTCAAGGAACAAATCCTGCTGGAGCGAAGGAGCCACAAGGAACTGAAGTAAAATAACCTTAAAAACTAAAATTATGAGAAAGAATGTTGGTAAAATGGACCAAATTGTACGAATTGCATTGTCCCTCGTATTGATCATTTTAGCTTATGCTAAAATAATTCCACCAGATTTCGCTTTAGCTGTTTATGTCGTTTCAGTTATAATTGCGGTAACCGGCTTGGTAAGAATTTGTCCTCTATACAAAATGCTCCACAAAAGCACCCTCAGAGAAGAACCTCCTAAGTTTTAAACCCCTAAGGTCCGAGGAAATCGGACCTTTTTATGTATGTCTAAATTAAATCTAGATAATGATGATTACCGGAACCATCTGTACAACCAGACAAAGGACGGTAAACGACTTTGGATCTATCCGGGTCGCATTATCGGACAATTTTACCGCCTAAGAACGTATTTTTCGTATGTACTATTAACGCTATTGTTTGGAATACCTTGGCTAGAATACAAGGGCAATCCGATATTTCTATTTAATGTTATAGAACGCAAATTTATTTTTTGGGGAGTTCCCTTTTTTCCTCAGGATTTCCATTTAGTAGCGCTTGGATTAGTCGCCTTTCTCCTGTTTGTCAGTTTATTTACGGTGCTTTTTGGCCGAATTTGGTGCGGTTGGGCATGCCCGCAAACCATTTTTATGGAAATGCTTTTCAGAAAAATCGAATACTGGATCGAAGGGGATGATAAGGCACAAAGGAAGTTAGCGTCAGCACCCTGGAATACGGAGAAGATTATGAAGCGATGTATAAAACATAGCTTGTTTATTATTCTATCTTTTGCCATTGCGAATACCTTTTTGATGTATATCATAAGTAAAAAGGAATGGCTAAAATTAATCACGGAGTCTCCATATAATCACATGGTGGGTTTAGTAGCTATTCTCCTATTTACAGCGGTCTTTTACCTAGTATTTGCCCGATTTAGAGAGATCGTTTGTATGGTCATTTGCCCTTATGGGCGTTTACAAGGGGTATTATTGGATAATAATTCCATTCTTGTGCAATATGATCACAAAAGGGGAGAGCCTCGTGGAAAAGGAGCCGATAAAGGGGCGTGTATCGATTGCCATTGGTGTGTTCGCGTTTGTCCTACGGGAATTGATATTCGAAATGGAAGCAATCAGCTAGAATGTATCGGCTGTACATCCTGCATAGATGCGTGCGACGCGGTAATGGAGAAAACACATCAACCGACTGGCTTAATTCGTTACGATTCCTTGAATGGTGTTAATTCAGGCCAAAAGCTGAAATTCACTTTGCGTATCGGTGCATACAGCACGGTTTTAGCCTTAATTGTCGCGGGTTTAGCTTATATGTTAGTCACGCGGACAAACTTTGAAACCACTTTATTGCGTACTCCTGGTATGATTTTCCAAGTAGATGAAAAGAAACACGAGGTAAGTAATTTATACCAAATGGAAATCCTCAATAAATCGATGGAGCCCCAAAGCTTTAAAATTGAAGCGCCAGAGCCTTTTACCATTGTGTGGGTAGGAAAGCCCATTAATTTAGTCAACGCTGGTAAGATGACGAAAGGGGAATTTTTCCTGCGAATCAAAATGGGCGTTTGGAAAAATGGAGATAAAGTTCCGATTCGTATTACGGAAACTAGTGCTAAAGAAGAGATAATTAAAACCAGTTTTATACAACCTGATGAATAAATTTAACTTTAACTGGGGACATGGAATCATGGTCACCTTTGTACTTTTTGGGGCATTTATGGCTTATTTTTATGTCAATATGTCCAACGAATCCATCGAATTAGTAGGCAAAAATTATTATGCTGATGGACAGGCATTTCAACAAAAAATCAATGAAAGGGAGCAAACGGCTGCTTTATCAGTAAAGGCTTCATTGGAATTTTCAGCAGATTTCAAGCAGGCGGAGATTCATTTTCCTGCTACCGTATTACAGGGTCGCATCGTATTTTATCGCCCTTCGAATGCCTCTTTAGATAAGACGGTAGAAATTACTGCAGATACTTCAGGAACGGCATTCATCTCCACTGACTTCTTGCAAAAGGGACCATGGAATGTGAGTCTAAGCTGGGAAAAAGACGGGGAAAATTACATTGAAGAGCAAAGAATAATGATTCCATAATGCATACCTGGTATTATACCTTTCTGATCGGACTAGCCGGAAGTTGGCATTGCTTTGCGATGTGCGGACCACTCGTGGCACAAATTAATTCCCGCGGAAATTCCCCCACAAGAATGGTATTATATCCCTTGGGACGAATTTTCATGTATGGCATTTTAGGCTATTTAGTGGCTGGGATAGGTTCCATTTGGTTATTTCCTAATTTGTGGTCCTATTATTATTTATTGGCAGGGGTATTGATCTTGCTTATTTTAAGCCAGAACATAGGAGAGGGGCCGCTCGCCTTTTTACATCAAACCATAGGTAAGAAATTGCAAAAATGGAGTACAAAAATGGGACCTGGTGGTTATTTCGTATTAGGGATGTCGAATGGCTTATTACCCTGTGGCCTTGTGGTAGCCGGATTAGGTGTGGCTTTAATTCAACCCAATCCACTTTATGGAGCCTTTAGTATGGTGATTTTAGGAATTGCCACTTTGCCAGCGCTGCAACTGTATATTTGGGGATCATCTAAATTAAAGAAGCAACCCATTTTTCAATACCTAGGCTGGTTTATAGCCGGAATACTCTTATTTAGAGGAGCCTGGGGTATCGGAATGTCCTATTCTAATTATTTAACGCACTCAAGTCTGAGCCCGATCATCTGCCATCCATTTAGCTAGTATTTTAGCTTTGCCAGCCCTTCGATATTTTTCAAAGTCATTTCTCCTCCCTTCACATCTACGTACCCTTCTTTTTTGAAGTCGCTCAGGGTACGAATAACAGATTCGGTGGCTGTACCCACGCGAGAGGCTAGATCTTCTCGGGAAAGCTTTATCACTAATGGCTCCGAGAGATTATTTCCATAAGTTTTAGCAAGTTCAACTAATACCATTGCCACGCGCATACGAAGACTTTGGTAAGCCATTTCGACTAATAGCTTTTCATTTTTTAATAAATAAGTTGTTAAAGCTTTTCTGAAAAATACTTCCAGGTGGATATTTTCCTTGATTCTTAGTAAAAAATCATTGGCTGAAACACTAATTATATGCGTTTCTTCTAGCGATTCTGCGCTCTCGCGATATGCCTGATTTTCTAGGACGTCTACAAATCCAAAAAATTCGCCTTCTTGAACAAAAGAGGTAATGAAATACTTGCCATCTTTATTCGTATGGTAGGTTTTTACCTTTCCTTTGGCCAAATAATACAATCGAATCGGATGATCACCTTCGGAATAAATTACCTGCTTTTTCGCATGTGTTTGGTTTTTCTTTTCTCCATCCCAGGTAGGTAAATCTAAAAAACTAAGCGCTTCGTGTACTGCTGAGATATCAGAAACCGAATCTATTAGAGGACTAATCGTTTTAGACTTCTTGAAACGAGCTTCGATGGCTCTTAATAATTCCACTTCCTGAAAAGGCTTTGTCAAATAATCATCGGCACCCATTTCCATTCCTTTACGCATATCAGCACGATCTGTTTTAGCCGTTAAAAAGATAAAAGGAATACTCGAAAGTTCGGGTTGACTAGAAAATACTTGCAATACGCCAAATCCATCTAAATTAGGCATCATAATATCGCAGATGACCAAATCTGGACTCCAAGTCCGAGCTAATCGAACCCCCTCTAAACCATCGGACGCAGTCTCCACTTTAAATCCAGATAATTCTAATAGCTCTGCCGTATTCTCCCGAATATCTAAACTATCTTCAATTATTAAAATGCGTTTGCTCATAGTTCTATTCTTTAGGAGGGAACTTAATTAGGAGTTCTGTGCCCCGATTCAATTCACTTTTAATTTCCACTTTTCCACCCATTAAGCGCATATAGCGATCAATTAAATGCAACCCTAAGCCCGTACCTTGTATCACCGTCGCATTTCCGCCTCTAAAGAAGCGTTCAAATAAATGTTTCTGATCTTCTTCGCTAATCCCAATACCTTGGTCTTTAATTTTTATTACAACTTGCATGCCCTCCTGAAAAACGGATAAAACCACTTCTTTCTGCGAAAATTTCAAGGCATTGGAAAGCCCATTAAATATAACCTTGCGTAGGATAGAGACATCCTGAAAACAGGTGAAATCCGCTTCTATTTCTACTCTTATTGATTGGTTATAGGTACTGAAATCTGAAAGAATATCCTGTAAAAAATCTTGAATGGAGAACTCAGATTTATGAATTTCTAATTTTCCATCCTCTAATTTACCTACGGATAAAAATTCTTCTAATATCTCCGTTAAATGACTAACAGAAGATTTAATTCGATTAATATGCTGTTCACGCTTAGGTTGATCCTCTGCTTTAGCATATTTTTCGATTAAAGTGGCTGATCCTAAAATGGAGGTCAAAGGTGTTCTAAATTCATGGGAGGCCATCGATACAAATCGTGTCTTTAAATCCCCTAACACTTTTTCTTTCTCCAAGGAGATTTCAAGCTCCTTCGCGTTTACCTCTAATTTATCCAAGGTATTTTGAAGAGCTTGAGTTCGAGCTGCCACTTCTTGCTCTAGCGTTTCGTTCAACTGGTTAATCTGCTGATTCTTTAAAATCAACTCCATCTCTACCTTCCTCTTTAAAGTCACATCACTCACAAATGCAATGTAATGCATACTTTGCGCCGCTTTAAAGTGACTTAAGGAAATTTCAATGGGAAAAAGGGAACCATCTTTTCGCTTGGCTTTTAAATCTAAACCGACTCCCATGGGTCTAGATATGGGCTTTTCGTGACCTAAATGATCTAAATGACCATGATGTCTATCTTTCAGGTGATTCGGGATTAATAAGGATATATTTTCACCCAATAATTCGTTCTCATCAAAGCCAAAAAGTTTGTCTGCAAATCGATTGGAAAGAATAATTTCAAAGCTGGAATTTGTCACAATAATACCAATCGCAGCCTCTTGAAATATGGCTTCAAACTCGAATCCGGCTTGTATTTGATTAGGCATTTTTGGTTGTTTGTCTCTAAATATACAAAATTTTAAGGATGATAAGATGAGACAACATGCTTCATTACATCACTTTTGTAAAAATAAACTTCCTTAAATTTCCCTTCTGAATAATTCTTGCCTTGATCAAAAAAATGAGGGGAGGTGGGATCACCACTTTGGCCTCCAGCTAAAAGCGAATAGGCTTTAATTTTAGGTCCAAATTCCACCGCTGCAATAAAGCTATTGCCATTCACCCCATACCACTTTTTCGACCCTTGAATCGAACGACTTGTATAGGAGGGAAGCTGTCCCCAAGCGGAGGAGCTAAAAGGAACAGGAATGCTCGGTTTAGTATCGTCCATTTGCAAGACCTCACCATTCGAAACGCGTTGAAAACGATTTAATTCACCCCATGCCACTCGCCAGGTGCCAAAATCCTTTTTTAGATCTGCCATCACATCCCTCAATGCTTGTAGCATTTCTACTTTAGATCCAGATTCAGCGTATTTTTCGATATTCTGAACCACATCCGTTTCACCACCAAATTGCATGGCCTTAGGTATTTTAGGCATAATTTTCAGTCCCCAGCGTATCGCAATTGTTTGGGCTACAGACGAAGTGGATGCATTAAAATCCCAATCTTTTAATATTTGAGCCACTTCCTGCAAATCAGCTTCTTTTCCTGCTGCCTCTACAAGTGGTGGTAATAACACCTCAAACGCCATCAGTCGGCGATCATATCCAAGTCCTATTAATCCAGCCAAATCTAATTTACCCGTTTGAGAGAACAAGCGAACCGCGTTACGATCACGGAAATTCTCTCCATCTGGTGCCATGTAGATTGGATAATCAGACCGTTTAGGACTTGATACGCCAGAAACCGTAAAAGGAGTAGAATTGCAATTCTGAATCCAACCTGAAGCCGGATTATAGCTATGCACTATTTCATCCAATTTATGGAGTCCACGCCAATCGTTTTTAGAGGATGATCCGTCCTGAGGAACACCCCAATCCTGCGCCCCATCTCTGCGAGGCACGTAATTTCCATGCCAATAGGCTATATTTCCTTTATTATCCGCATAAACGGTATTGTTAGAGGTATTAGCTCGCATTTCCATAACTCGCTTAAAAGACTCAAAACCGGTTGTCTTTGTACGTAACCAGCTTTGGATTAAACTCTTTCTTGCCCGGTTATAGGAACGAACAGAAATCCATTTGCCATTTCTAACAGCTAAAATAGGGCCCCGATGATTATAATAAGTTTTGATTTTTCTGGAGCCCAGCGTAATCCATTTCGTTTTAAATGGAATCCATTTCCCATCCAATAGGTATTCCATGGTACCTTGATTATCCCTAGTGGTTTCCACATAGGCATCCGCCACATCGACTTCAGAGGAGGTATGCATCCAACCATTATACGGATTAAATCCCTGATAGACAAAGAATTGACCCCACGTAACTGCTCCATATACAGATAAACCTTCTTCGCTAACCACGTGCACTTCCGGTCTAAAATAGAAAGTCACGTGGGGATTTATGTAAAAAAGCGAATTTCCAGAAGTGGAAAGGGACGGACCTACAGCAAAACCATTGGATCCAGTTAATTTTTCATCAGGATTTTGGTACTTCACACTGGCCACCTGCTTAG
>CAIVPV010000296.1 GCA_903907915.1 uncultured Cytophagaceae bacterium | reverse complement strand
TCCGTCGCTAAGGTATCCTTGCGCTCCTCGGCTACCTGTGGAAAAAGCGCATAAGAGGTAATTCCTAGATTCAAACACGCCTCGATTTCTTTCAATAAAAGGTCGGTAGTGTAGCGGTAAATGCCCGGCATCGACTTGATTTCGGTTTTAGTGGCAGACCCATCCATCACAAAAAGAGGGAAGAGCAAATCCTTCACCGAAAGGCGATTTTCCTCCACCATCGTACGGATAGCGGCACTGGAACGGTTACGACGCGGTCTATTCAACATAGCAATTGATTTTGAACCTGCAATTTAGGCATAAGCCCTGATTCCGCAATAAAAAAGGAGGATTAAAGGAGGCGATCGTTTAAATCGCGTAATCGTTCCTGAAGGTCACGAACTAAACCTACGTAGGCTTCGAATTCGTAACGGGAAACGGGGGTAGTTGCACCGCCTGGATCAGCGACACCAGAGAAATGGGGATAATCTTTTGGCTTAAATAGAACTGATAAATCTACTTCGAGAACTCCTGCGATTTGTTTCATTCGACTTAAGGACGGATCCGTAAGACCGCGTTCGATTTTAGAATAGGCGGATAAAGTGATCCCTATTTCAGTAGAAACATAGTCTTGGCTAAAGCCTTTGTCTAATCGAGCCTTTCGAATTAAAGTAGGGAAATCTTTCATTGCAGTAAAATTCCTAAACTCTAAGGAATATTAATAGCTACTAAAAAGACAAAATATATACTAAAAAGACATTATGCGCAATTAAATTGCGTTATAATCCTTTAAAGTCCACCCTTTAAGAGGGTCTTGCTCAAATTTCGAACCCGATAAGGCGATAATTCCTTGTAAATCAGCGCTAATATCGGATGAGGTTTCGACGTATTTATGGAAGAAATCCTGCAATGATTCACCATACATTTCCTCACAGATGCGGATGAAATCTGCTTTCGTATAACCTTTTTTTAGCTGGCCGAATTCTGCGTTCATGGCGCGCATCACCTCTTTTAGCGATTTGCCGTTTTTTGATTGTAATTGTAGGTCTAAAGCCAAGGCGACCACCGCCCCTTTATAATAAATCGACGCGCGCTTATTCGGCAAACTGGTCCCATAGCCATCCAACCATAAATCGATCGAACATTCCTCCAGCGACTGCTGCGCCTGAGCATCCCGATCAAAATGTAATTTCAGGTTCCCTAATAAACCCGCCAGGTATTCCTGCCGAGTCCAAACCCCCGATTCATACAAAAACCAATCCCCTAAATAGGTCGTGATTCCTTCTACCACCCAGGCCGTCGAAAACGGTGTTTCTTGGTGATAGGCATAGGGAAATAATTCCTTCGGCCGAATCGTGGTGATGTTCCACACGTGAAATAATTCGTGCGAGCCTAAGCCGATCAAGTCTTCGTAGGCATCGCGGTCCGGTGGCCCCATCACCATCATCGTGGATTTCGTATGCTCTACGCCATGGTAATACGGGGTCGGACAAACCCACAACATATAATGGTATTCTTTGACGGGGAAAGTGCCCATCCAGTCGAGCTGGGTTTGGGTGAATTTCTCATAAGCGGCGATGAGTTTTTTTGTCAAAGCCTGGCGCGATCCCACCACATCAATCGCAAATTTCACGCCATTGCACTTCCATTTGTGTTGAAAAATAGCGGGAGCAGCGATATAGGGAGAATCCACGAGCTCGCGGAATTTTCCTCCG
>CAIVPV010000295.1 GCA_903907915.1 uncultured Cytophagaceae bacterium | reverse complement strand
GAGCTATTTTCCAAAATGAAACCTGGCTCCGGATAAAACGGCTCCCTAATCGGTACATTAATCTGCACCGGTCCTCTTGGTTCCATTAAAGCTGTCGAAGGTGCTAAAGAGCAATCATCCGTTTCGAAATCAAAAAAGGCCTTGGAATGATTTCCGTACAGGTTTTCTTGGTAAATTGTTTGCCATCCCATTGTCCAATCCATTCTTTCGGACGGTCTGCCGTTAAAATGATAAGTGGAACTTCTTGAAAGTAGGCTTCCACTACCGCTGGGGAAAAATTCAAACCGGCTGAGCCGGAGGTGCAGCAAATAATCACTGGTCTACCTGTTTTCAGGGCGATTCCAAGGCCAAAAAATCCAGCCGATCGCTCATCTGAAATGGAATAGCATTTGAAACCGCCGTGGCGGGTTAAGGCGATCATTAAGGGAGCATTCCTAGATCCGGGACAAATAACTGCCTCATTTACACCTTGTTGGTATAAAGAATCTACGAGTTCGATGATGCCTTTAGGAAATGCCATAGCAAAAAAAAGCCTCGTAAGAGGCTTTTTACAACTTATCCAAGATATGTTTTTAGAGCTTTGCTTCGAGAAGTATGTCGTAAACGACGGATCGCTTTCTCTTTAATTTGTCTCACACGCTCGCGAGTTAAATTAAATTTCTCACCGATCTCTTCTAAAGTCATCGCATGTTCGCCATTTAAGCCAAAATACAAGGTAACCACATCAGCCTCACGTTGAGTTAAGGTAGAAAGTGCCCGTTGTACTTCACGGCGAAGGGAATCGT
This sequence comes from uncultured Cytophagaceae bacterium, assembly GCA_903907915.1. Classification (GTDB taxonomy): domain Bacteria; phylum Bacteroidota; class Bacteroidia; order Cytophagales; family Spirosomataceae; genus Aquirufa. The sequence continues at coordinate 6,003 of CAIVPV010000295.1, read as the reverse complement.
TGATCAAACCAGAATCTGGTTTGTCTTCAGAATCATTCTCTAATACGTCTAAAAGGGAGTTTTCTTCCCCTTGAACGAATGGAGCATCCATAGAGACGTGACGACCTGAAATTTTCAAGGTGTCTACTACTTCTCCAGTTGAAATTTCTAAAACTTCCGCTAATTCTTCAGGAGATGGCTCACGCTCGAATTTTTGCTCCAATTCAGAGAATGTTTTTGAAATTTTATTCAAAGAACCTACTCTATTTAAAGGCAAACGTACGATACGAGATTGTTCCGCTAAAGCTTGAAGGATCGATTGACGAATCCACCAAACGGCATAAGAGATAAATTTAAAACCACGAGTTTCATCAAAACGTTGTGCTGCTTTGATCAAACCTAAATTTCCTTCGTTAATTAAGTCACCTAAGCTAAGACCTTGGTTTTGGTATTGTTTTGCAACGGATACCACGAAACGAAGGTTTGCTTTCGTTAAACGCTCTAAAGACAATTGATCCCCTTCGCGAATTTTCTGCGCGAGGATTACCTCTTCATCCGGAGTCAATAAATCGACTTTACCGATCTCTTGAAGGTATTTGTCTAGAGATTGACTTTCCCTGTTGGTAATTTGTTTGCTAATTTTTAGCTGTCTCATAAGATCTTACAACAGAATGAATGAGTCGCCCACTGAAGTAGACGACTCAGGATATACTAATATTATTCAGCTGAAGCTGCTGGAGCCTCTGGCTTTTCTGGCTTAGGTAAAAGAACCTTAGCAGATAAACGGAATTTACCCGTTTTCTTATCTACCTCGACTAATTGAACCCGTACTTTATCTCCTTCTTTGAAAACACCATCCATTGTGTCGATGCGATCCCATGAAATCTCAGAGATATGTAGTAAACCATCTTTACCCGGTAAAAATTCCACAAAAGCTCCGAATGCTTGAATATTCTTCACTTTTCCTTCATAAATCTCTCCTACCTCTGGTAATGTTACGATTCCACGAACCATGCTGACCGCTTTCGCCATCGCATCTCCGTTAGCAGAGAAGATACTTACGTATCCACCATCTTCTTTTTCTTCGATCGTAACAGTTGCTCCTGATTGCTTTTGAATATCTTGAACTACTTTACCACCTGGTCCGATTACCGATCCGATTTGGTCTTTCATAATCTTGATGACCGTCGCACGTGGAGTCTGAGGTTTGAAATCTTCTCTAACGGCCGGCATCGCTTTCTTCATCTCGTTCAAGATGTGTAAACGACCTTCTTTCGCTTGAGTTAATGCTTCCGCTAATACCTCGTAAGATAAACCTTGTACTTTGATGTCCATTTGGCAAGCTGTGATACCATTTTCGGTACCCGTTACCTTAAAGTCCATATCGCCTAAGTGATCTTCATCACCTAAGATATCAGATAATACAGCATATTTTCCCGTTTTAGGATCAGAAATTAATCCCATCGCGATACCTGAAACGGGCGCTTTGATTTTAACACCTGCGTCCATTAAGGCTAAAGTACCCGCACAAACTGTCGCCATCGAAGACGAACCATTTGATTCTAGGATATCAGATACAATACGTAAGGTATAAGGGAAGTCTTCCATTTTAGGTAAAACCTTCTTAATCGCACGCATCGCTAAGTTTCCGTGACCTACTTCGCGACGTCCTACTCCACGGTTAGGTTTTACCTCACCTGTAGAGAAGCCTGGGAAGTTATAGTGCAACATAAATTTGTTGTACCCTTGTGTCATCGCTTGGTCGATGATTTGCTCATCCATTTTCGTACCTAACGTAACGGTAGTTAAGGATTGAGTTTCACCACGAGTGAAAACAGACGAACCGTGTGGCGTAGGTAAATAATCTACTTCACACGTGATTTGACGGATTTCATTCAATTTACGACCATCTAAACGGTAGCGCTCTTGCAATACTAATTGACGAGCAGCTTCTTTTTCGATATCGTGTAAATATACTTTCGCTAAAGAAAGATTTACTAAGTGATCTTCTGGTAAAGAGGCGATAAATTCGTCTACAATTGCCTTGAAACCAGCTTTACGCTCGTCTTTCTTCGGATTAGCTAATTTAGCTACGGCTAAGTATTTTTCGTAGTAGTTTTTCCACAATTCAGCACGTAACTCTTCGTTATGTGATTCGTGGCTATACGTACGCTTTTCAGTTTTACCACAAGCGATTGTTAATTCATTCAATGCAGTACACTGAATTTTAATCGCGTCGTGTGCAATACGTAAAGCTTCTAGCATTTCGGTTTCAGAAATTTCATCTCCTTCACCTTCTACCATTAAAATATCGTTTGCGTTTGCTGCAACTAATAATTCTAAGGAAGCTCCTGCTAATTCGCTTACGCTTGGGTTTACTTTATAAACACCGTTGATTTTCGCTACACGAACTTCAGAGATAGGTCCGTTGAATGGAATATCAGATACGGCCAAAGCTGCAGCTGCCGCTAAACCGACAAATGCATCTGGTAATACTTCAGCATCTGCTGAGATCAAGTTAATTAATACTTGAACATCTGCATGGTAATCATCTGGGAAAGTAGGGCGCAAAGCGCGGTCTACTAAACGAGAGATCAAAATTTCATAATCCGAAAGGCGCGCCTCTCTTTTTAAGAAACTTCCTGGGATACGTCCATTGGACGCAAATTTTTCTTGATAATCTACTGATAAAGGAAGGAAATCAACTCCTTCTTTGGCCTCTTTATTAGCCACTACAGTAGCTAACAACATCATATTTCCTGATTTGACTACGACTGCTCCGTCCGCTTGTTTGGCTAATTTGCCTGTTTCAATCGAGACTTCTTTGCCGTCAGGCATTGAAATATGCTTTGTAATGATGTTAAATGACATACGATTTTGAATAAATTTCACGCAACCTCGCGTGATTTAAGATTTGTTTGAACGATTCAAACGTTTACAGCGGGTGAATAAAATAGGGCTCCAATGAAATGGAGCCCTATTATTCTTATTTACGAATACCTAATTCGGCAATGATTGCACGGTAACGTGTGATATCAGTACGTGTTAAGTAATCTAGTAAGCTACGACGCTTACCTACTAATTTCAAAAGGCCTAAGCGTGTGCTGTGGTCTTTCTTGTTTTTCTTTAAGTGCTCAGTCAGATAGTTGATTCTGTACGTGAATAACGCAATTTGCGATTCAGAAGAACCAGTATCGATTTTAGACTTTGCTTTCCCTTTTGTTTCGAAAATTTCTTGTTTTTTCTCAGGTGACAAATACATCTTTTACCAGTTTAAGTTTTAAATAATTATTGAATTTGCAAAAGTACAATTTTATTGTCTAATAAACAAATGTTCTAGGCGTCTGTTTTGACTCCACTTACCTTGTTTTTCAGTCGATCCCAAATCACCTTGTAGAAGTCCGTTTCAAACAAACGAGAATCCGCTAAAGCGATCTTCAGGAAGTAGGCGCCTATTAATGCCAAGATAGCATTTGCGAGCCATGCTCCTACCTGGTGGATTAATGCACCTTCTTTGGCCATCTTATCCCCCTGTTGTGTCAAAATATAAAGCAAAATGAAGAAGGAAACCGCTACCACCACGGGCACTCCGAATCCACCTTTCTTAATAATGGCTCCCAAAGGCGCTCCTATCAGGAACATCACTAAAATGGCAATTGCATTCGTGAACTTGTGGTGCCACTCCAGGTTCGTCTTGTTTAATTTCGTTTCATAATCCTCTAAAATAGCTTTATTCGTTTCGCCCGAGGTAATCATATTTTTTGCCTGTTGAGCCGCTAAATCGAATGGAACCGCACTTTTTTTAGCTAATTCCTTCTTTAGACGCGGTTTTACCCAATCTGTATTTTTAAAGAAGGACAAGGTTCTCTTTACCGGTGTAACATAGTACAAGAAATTAGTAGAAGATGCTTTAAAGAAGCCTCTTCTGACAATGCTAATGGTGTTTACCAAGGAGTCTGCATCATCTGCTAACTGATTATTATTACGCATAATTTCATGGTGAGCGAATTGTTGCTCATCCGTTTTTTGGAGATCAAAGACCGCTAATGACATCACCACCTTACTTTTCTTGAAATCATGCACCGCTAATTCGGTCGGATTCACCACGGAACCTTGATCCGCATCCTCTAGATAATCTTTTCCATTAAAGAGTTCAAACACTAAATAGCGTTTATTTAGTATTGTATACATCAAAGCCGAATCCGCCAAAGTCACATGGCGATTACCGTCATTGTGCGTATGATCGTAAATAAGGAGGTTTTTCAGCGTCTTATTATCTGGGTACTTCTTCCCTACTTTAATGGAATATCCGGTCAAATCGGTATAAAAAATACCTTCCTTGATATTTAAAGTGGTCTTAGTCGTCTTTATGTCATAAAGTAAACTCCAGCCTTTGATATTCGCCCAGGGTAAAGCCACATTCATAAACCAAAACATAAACAGGCTTAAAAATACGGCCGATACTAAAATGGGACGCATAATGCGGAAAATAGAAATACCCGCACTCTTCAGCGCCGTCAGTTCGAAATTTTCGCCTAGTTTCCCAAAAGTCATCAAGGAGGAAAGCAATACCGACAAGGGCATCGCTAATGGAATGGTGATCAATGAGAAGTAGAAAAATAGTTCTACGTACACAAAAGCACCTAAATCCTTACCGAACAAGTCTGCAAAGTAAAACAACACTAAACGTAATAGGAAAATAAAGATGACAACGAGAAATGTCAAAGAAAATGGCCCTAAAAACGCCTGAAGAACAAGCTTATCAATCTTACGCATCTTAGTAAATCCTAACTACCGACGATTTCTTTCAGTTTGTCGATTAAATAATCCCATAATTCCTGTGCATCGTCTTCAGATTTAAAGCTGGATGCCCCATCAATAATCGTTAGATAGGTTGTATTAGAAACTTCACTCACATCCAGGCTCATCTCAATAATGTGTTTCCCTGGCTCCGAATCCTCTTTTTTGAAATCAAATTTTACCGATTTATTCGGTTTCCCTGGCAGAACCGAGGCTGGATGATTTTCATTGTCCCAAATAAATTGCAATTCCTGCGTTCCTCGGACAATTACCTTGTCTGCAAACCATTGTTGTAATCCGGATGGACTACTTAAGTAAGGATATAACACCTTAGGGGATGCTTTTATCTCATATTCAAAAGTATAAGTGGTTTGCGACATATTGATTGTGGTTTAATATAGCTGTAAACAAAGGTATTAACTCTGAGCTAATTCCCAAATCCTGCGCAAAATTAATAAGTATTGTGAAAATATTTGTGTTCTACGGTCGGAACGCTTACCTTTGCGACATAATTTGGCGGGGTAGCTCAGATGGTTAGAGCGTTGGATTCATAACCCAAAGGTCGGCAGTTCGATTCTGCTCCCCGCTACAAGAAATCCCTTTTCGGGATTTTTTTATGCCTATGAAAAAGCCTTCGTTTGATGTGATTTTTATGGAACTAGCTCAGAATCTGGCGCTTCGTTCCCATTGCACTCGCGCTCAAGTGGGCTGTGTATTAACAAAGGATACCCGCATTATTTCCATCGGTTATAACGGTCCACCTGCTGGAACGCATAACTGTGATGATGAATTTGGCGAGGATGGATGTCCTAGGGATTCAAAAGGAAGTTGTTCTTTAGCTCTTCATGCAGAACAAAATGCGATTCTATACGCCTCTAAAAATGGTGTTTCGGTAGAAGGCTCAACGATTTACGTTACTCTTTCCCCCTGTATCTCTTGTGCGCGTATTATTTACAGCATGAAGATCAAAAAAGTAATTTTCTTGAATTCTTATGCGGCCTACAAAGGGTTGGCTTCGGATGAAGGGGTGGATTTTTTGAGGAAGTTTGGCGTTGAAGTTCAATGTTATTCAGATTTATAGCTTTGCTATAAATTCGAATAACATTGAAATGTTCAAATAGCAAAGTTCAAAGTTCAAAGGTGGAATCAAAAAAGGGGCATTCGCCCCTTTTTTGATGATTTAGGAATGTCAAAACTCAAAGTTCAAAGAGCAAAGTTCAAATT
>CAIVPV010000294.1 GCA_903907915.1 uncultured Cytophagaceae bacterium | reverse complement strand
TAATACGGATAAGACGGATCCACCGAGAATTGATTCGCCGAACTCACGAAGCCGCGTTCGGGATTTTTCACATGGGGATTATGCGCCTGAGGAATAAATCCTTGCCAATCAGCCGCTGCATCCGTTCCATCTAATAAATACTTCCCTTGCAGTTTTGACTTTAATGGAAACTTGCCGTTTACCCATAAAGCGATATCGCCTTCGTTACTAGCAAAGACAAAGTTTTGAGCGGGAGCAGAATAAAACGATAAGGCCTTTTTGTAGTCCTCGTAATTTTTCGCCCGATTTAATTGATAGAAAGTCGTTAGCTCCTGCGATTTTTCATGGGCAATCCAACGCAAAGCATGTCCCACCGGAATGTTCGAACGAAAAGCCTTTTCATGTGATAAATAAACGACAGGTCCGTGGTGTGTGAAGAAGATGGTATCGACCATGTCTTTCTTCCCTTTGATTTGAAACTTTTCGATGCGCATCGTCGTTTTCTTCCATTTCCCATCGTGCCAATACTCCTGTTTCGATGCATCTTTGAACTTCACTTGGTACCAATCTAAAACATCCGAACCTACGTTCGTTACACCCCACGCGACATCTTTATTAAATCCAATGATCACGTTAGGGGTTCCAGGCATGGTGGAACCATAGACGTTCACGCCGGGTGCTACTAATTGCATTTGGTACCAAATAGAGGGCAATGACAAGGTCAAGTGCGGATCATTCGCTAAAATAGGTAAGCCAGAAACCGTCTTATTACCTGATACTGCCCAGTTATTAGAACCAATGTTTGGATCCTTCTCGGGTGTTGACATCGAACTGCCTAAGCCAATGAAGTCGGCAGCTGCTGCTGGAATAGGAACGGGTTTAAAATCTACTGGAGAACCTACCGGAATAATCGGGCTTTCTTGGAACGGATAGTTCGGGAAAAGATCCTCTGCTACCTCGCGGCCATATTTACGTAAGATGTTGGTCATCTTTAAATCGTCTGTTCCAGAGGCTAAAACGAAGGACATATTCTTTAAGAATAAAGCACTTTTAATAGGTGTCCACCTTTCTGGTTTATAATCCAATAATTTATATTCCAGCGGAAGCTGGCGGTCAGATAAAGAGGAAATATAGGCATTCACCCCATCTGAATAGGCCTGCAAAGCAGTATTCGCAGCTGGATCCTCTTTCATTCCCTCGAATGATTTTTCGGCACCATATACCGAACCCATTCTACGTTGGAATTGATCGGAAGCTACTCCTTTCTCACCTACAATTTCAGAAATACGACCGCCCGCAAAATGCGTTTGAAATTCCATTTGCCATAAACGGTCTTTGGCCGTCAAATAACCTTGCGCTAAAAAAAGATCATGGTCGTCTTTAGCGAAAACGTGAGGAACGCCCATTTCGTCATACACGACTTGAACGGGTTGATGCAATCCTGCAATTTGTAAAGTTTCTTCTGTGGGTTCGCCTGATTCAGGGCTTTCGGCGTTCATCCAAAAGCCATGGAATGGACTAAATAATTTACCTAAAGGAGGCACAGTTCCCCAACTTTGGTTCATCGCATAAGTCAAAAAGAGGGCGATGGCCAAAGGAAAAGCAGATTTGATGATTTTCATTGATGAATAAAAGATAGATAAATGAAATATCCGAAGATTTTTTTCTATTTTAGAAAGACAATTTTACAAAATTGTTGCTTGACCCCCAAATAAATTATCTTTAAAGCTATATGAAAAGACGTACCTTCCTTCAAACATCCACTCTACTGGGCGCAGGCCTAAGTGCTTCCGCTAAAACGGTCGCCTCCGAACCCCTCATAATTGCCACCTGGAAAAATGAAAAAGCGACCATCGCAGGTTGGAATAAAATGATGGAAACAGGCAAGGCGCTAGATGGCGTCGAAGCTGGTGCTCGAATTCCTGAAGCAGACCCTAACGATACTTCCGTAGGCTATGGCGGATATCCAGATCGGGATGGTCATGTTACCTTAGATGCTTGCATTATGGATCATTTAGGCAATGCGGGTTCTGTGACATTCCTAGAGGGGATCATGCATCCTATTTCTGTGGCAAGAGCGGTGATGGAGAAGACTCCACACGTGATGCTTTCGGGGGCTGGTGCTTTGAAATTTGCCTTAGCTCAAGGATTCAAAACAGAAAACCTGTTAACCGAGAGTTCGAAAAAGGCGTGGGAAGAGTGGAAAAAGGAATCGAAATATGAACCGGTCATTAATATTGAACGTCATGACACGATCGGATTATTGGGTATAGGAAAGTCCGGAGAAATTGCTGGGGCCTGTACGACGAGTGGTTTGGCCTTTAAGATGCACGGCCGAGTGGGCGACTCCCCTATCATCGGTGGAGCCGTTTTTTGCGACGATGAAGTAGGTGGCGCTTGTGCCACAGGCTTAGGGGAATTTGTGATGAAGACCTTGGGCTCTTTCTTAATTGTAGAATTAATGAGACAGGGCATGTCTCCTCAAAAAGCCTGTGAAGAAGCCGTGATGCGGATTGTAAAACGATATAAATACAAGGAATTTCAAATAGGCTATTTGGCCCTCAATAAAAAAGGAGAATATGGCGCTTATGCCATCCAAAAAGGATTCAATTATACCATCACTAAGAACGGGAAAACGCAAGTAATCGAAAGCGCATCCTATATGTAATTTGTTTATGCCAGCAGAAAAGAAAAAATATTTGTTCGAGATTGCCTGGGAAACCTGTAATCAAGTAGGTGGGATTTATACCGTTATCCGAACGAAAGTGCCGTCCATGGTCGAAAAATGGGGCGATGATTACGCCTTAATTGGGCCCTATTTTACCCAAACCGCGGCCGCTGAATTTGAGCCCATTACCGTGACGGATGAAACTCCGTTAGAGAGGGCGATCTTGAATCTGCGCAAAGCGGGCTTAGGGGTACATTATGGGTATTGGCTGATTACCGGCAAACCTAAAATCGTTCTTTTCGAGCTGGAAACGTTGATGGCGGAGGTAGATGTGATTAAAGGTAAGATTTGGGAAAACCACAAGATTTCCACTTTAGGCGTAGAAGATTTAGTGAACCAAACGATTGTTTTTGGGGAGATGATCCGCTTATTGCTAACTGAGGTCGCGGAGGAAAATAAGAACAAGACCCATCTCGTAGCGCATTTCCACGAGTGGATGGCGTCGACTGGATTACCGGATCTTAAGAAGGACAAGGTCAAAATTGCGACTGTTTTCACTACGCACGCTACGATGCTCGGTCGTTATTTAGCGGGTAATGTGCCTAATTTCTATGAGGTCATTGAAAATTTTGACTGGCTTAAAGAGGCTAAACATTATGGTATCGAGGCGCAGGCTTGTTTTGAGCGAGCAGCCGCACAAAAAGCGGACGTATTAACCACGGTCAGTGATATTACAGCCAAGGAATGCCAGTATTTCTTAGGTCGAATTCCGGAATTAATTCTTCCGAATGGTTTGAATATTCAGCGTTTTGCTGCGCTTCACGAACATCAGAACTTACACTCAAAGTATAAAGAAAGCATTTCGAACTTCGTGATGGGGCATTTTTTTCAAAGCCAGCCCTTTGACCTAGAGCAAACCTTATACTTATTTACTTCCGGTCGTTTTGAATATTCGAATAAAGGATACGATATTACCTTGGATGCTTTGGCAATTTTAAATCGCAAGATGAAGGAGGCGGGGTCTAAAAAAACGGTGGTGATGTTCTTTGTAACGAAACAGCCTTACCATTCGATCGATCCAGAAGTCTTGCACTCGCGTGCAGTTTTGGATGAGATTCGAGAAAATTGCTATGCAATTGAGAAAAAAGTGGGCGAACTTTTATTCAATGCCTCCGCTTCTTCCAGCGATTTACAAATGCCTGACTTAAATGCCTTTGTCGATGAATATTGGCGGATGCGTTTACGGAGAACGGTGCAAACTTGGAAAACGAAGGCTCGGCCAAAAGTCGTGACGCACTTATTAAAACAAGAGGACGATATCATTCGGAATTTACACCGGACGAATCTGTTGAATAATCCAGAGGATAAGGTCAAAGTCGTTTACCACCCAGATTTTATTGTTTCGACGAATCCGCTTTTTGGACTAGATTATGGCCAATTTGTACGGGGTTGCCACTTAGGTGTCTTCCCTAGTTATTACGAACCTTGGGGCTATACGCCTTTAGAATGTATGGCGCGCGGGGTGCCTACGGTGACGTCGGATCTTTCTGGTTTTGGCGATTATATGATGCAAATTATGCGCGATTACGAACAATGGGGCGTAAGCGTGGTGAATCGCAAGACGCAGACCTACCAAGAATCGGCGGAACAATTAGCGAATCTATTGTTCAAATTTGTGCAGCAAACGCAGCGTGATCGCATCACGCAGCGTAACCGGGTGGAGAGTATCGCAGACACCTTCGACTGGTCAAACCTGCGCTCCTATTACGATACGGCGCACGAACTAGCAATCATCAAAAAGAAAAGGTAAAATTATACATGCTTCAGGGCCTCGCGTTTACTCAGCGGGGCCAAAGCATTGTTTGCTACAAATTCACGTACCCAATCCGGGTCTGTTCTAGCGTATTGGCGCAGTGCCCAGCCGATCGCTTTTTGAATAAAAAATTCCTTCGAAGAACTCAATGCCTGAATATTTTTGGCCAGCAAAACGACATCCGTTTTGTCCTTGTAGCTTAAAGAGAAAACGAGGCAAAATCGTTGCAACCAAAAATTTCCTGAATTCATCCAGCGCTGAATCCACACGTCGCGCTCTGCGGGGAATTGTAAGAAATAGGGTCCTAGAATCTGCGGGGCCAAAAAATCCACCACATCCCACCAAGATTCTTCCCCAATCCATTGTTCACATAATGCTGGTAATCTGGAGTCCCAAGATTTCTTAGACATTTTCACATATTCCATAGCTACATAGTGAAATTCACGTTCTGGCATGGCAAAAAGCTCCTTCGATACTTCAAACCAGTCTTGTGAAGATCCGTATTGCTTGTACAGGTGTTTAAAAACCTCCTGACGCTCTGGCTTATTCACCCCTAGAAACGGGTATTTATCGCGCATATACTTGCGCATCTTAAAGGCATTGTCCGCATCTGCTAAATCGCGCAGGGCTTCTACAATTGCTGGAATAAAAAGACTCATCGATTCGTAAAATAGATTTTACCCTGCATTCCTCCTTCTTCTATTTCCCACTTCGAGGCATCAAATGGCTTATAACGAATATCCACAAAATTGATCTCATAAAAATTCTTCCACACCACCCCTTGTTGATCCATCTTCCGGATTCGATTCGCGGAATTGGAAACCACCTCAATCTCGACTTGATTTTGCTCTTGTAAAAGTCCAGCTGGAATGGCGATTTGGAAAGGAAGCGACCAAATCATCCCGATGTCTTTGCCATTAATTCGAACTTTGGCCATATCGCGCAATTCTGCTAAATGAAGCAATTTTGCGTTCGCTATTTGATCTGCTGATAAGCTTAGATCAAAGGTGTACCGGGCTGATGGCGCATCGGCTTGGGTCGTGTCTATCAACGTATAATAGCTGAAATCAGGTAAGGAAACTGACTTTGAACCTACACGCACTTGCAGGTTCTTAGGTTCGATATCTGTTTTGATTTTAACGGCTGCCGGTACCGGCGCTGATGGAATTTTTGCAATTGGCTGAATGATGACGCTTTGGCCAGGTGCTAAAGAAAGCCCTAGTTCTGAACCCTTTTTACCGTAGCTTCTTGTATCCGTCAGTGGATCCCAAATCTCGTAATTCCCGGCCAATTTCTTCAAAGAAATCGTACCCTCTGAAAATTGAGATTGTAAATTAGTCACAAAATACGCCGCGCCAGTCGGCGTCTTCTTCCGAATAAAAGATAAGCCTCTAGAGGCCATTGGTTCTACTGAAACGCCCAAACGAGCGAGTTGATCCGCCGGATCTGAAAGCACGCGCATTAATAAGGCGGCCCGGGCATTTTCCCACCGTTCTTTGGCCTCTTTCGTCTGATTAAACGTATTCAAATGCAAAGGTAAATGCTCTAAAAAATACACCGGATAACCCTGTTTCACCCATTTCGCCAGGAGCTCTAAGGTCTCCACCGACATATAATGCGCCGCCGGAATTAACAAGACTTTGTAATTTCCACCGCTTCGCGTTTTAAACATTTTTCCCGGCTGAATAACCATATCGGTCAACAAATCATCTGAAATATAATCCACTGAAAAACCTTTGCTCTGCAATAATCCGGCCCATTTTCCGAATGACGTATTTATCAGCCATTCCCGACTATTCGCGTGCAATTCAAGCGTATGCAATTTTGTGGATCCATTGTTTGCATGCCAAACATCTTCCATCGGAAAATACAAAAGCGCATCGCTATCTGTCCGATTCGCTTGCAACATGGTTTGTACATTTTCGATGTATTTATTCAACGCAGGTATTGCTTCCCAAAAATGACTTTGGGGATTAAAGTTCGTGCTCGCATAAAATAGCCAACCTGGCCAAGCAATTTCTGGTGGAGAATAGGTGACTCCATGAAAGAATACGTGATTCACCCCTCCCACAAAAACCTGATCTACCACCGGTTTTACTTGAGCGATAGACACCTTAAAATGATTCCCTAACCAAGTGGCCGTTTCAGCAGCAACTAATTTCTTTCCGGTCAGGTTAGCAGCAGAACTCGCTAATTTCAAGGCCCGAATATCTGGAATCCCAAAAGTCGTAGAATCATAGTCTGGATCCACTCGATACCCGGGTATGTCAAAGGGTTTAGAACCAAAGAACTCGGCCTCCGGAATATCCGCCGCTGCATAAATATCTAACAAATTCCCCGGTGAACCGTGGGCTTGATTGCGCGATGTGAAGCCCATCGAATTAACCCAATGATCAAATGGCAACACAAAATTGCGCTGCAATAAGGTGAACATGGTGCGGTGGTAATCCGCAAAAATTTGATTTTCATCTTCTGATTCCGCCTTTTTCTTCGAGAGTACATCAAAATGCTTTCGCAGATCATAGCCGTTCAATCGCTGAAATGCGGGAAATAACTCAGGCGTATAATTAGAACCATAAGCCTCATAAGAATCATTGTAAATGGCACGCAGCGGGGAATGTGCTTTCTTTAAAAGAGACACAAAATTATTACTGTATTTTGCAAAAGCCTTCATGTCGAAATGGTCGAGCACGAGCCCTTCTCCGCCAGGTGCGGCGCGTTTGACTTTTTGGCCGGTTAAACCTGTCGTGAATACCCCATCGATAAATTGGTATTTTTTGGCGGCCTCCTTCTCCGTGATGGTTGGTCCGCCTAAAGGCCAGCCAGTCCCCATGGTCATGTCGATGCCCAACCCTAAACGCTTGGCTTCTTTTAGGGTATAAAAGAATTTAGCTTGCCAGTCGGGACTTAAATAATTTTGGAATAAGGCTTCTGCCCCTTTTGCCCCGTAGATGGGAACGATGTGAAGGCCGCCAAAACCTGCTTTTTTAAAATTCTCTAAATTATACGTTATTCCCTTTTCTGTTACCGCACTCCCCGGCCACCACCAATAAGCCCAGGGTTTAGCGGTAGAAAAAACAGCAGGATCATCGGATGACCCTGCTGTCGCTATCAATCTAGAGGTAAATAACAGAAGGAATAAAAAGAATCTTTTCATACCTCGAATTACGTATTTTTAAACAAAACGGCCTAACAAATTCTCCAAGTATTCTTGCTTACCAGAGATCTGCGCAGGCTCCCCTACTTCGACCGCAATTTTATATAAATCTTCTAATTTCAATTTTCCAGCGGTATAATCAGCTCCTTTACCGGAGTTGAAAGTAGCATATCGCTCCGCTTTCAAACGATCCATTTCACCATGTTTCGACATTTTCTCTGCGATCAATAAAGAACGAGCGATGGTATCCATTCCGCCAATATGCGAATAGAATAAATCGGCCATATCAGTTGAATTACGACGACGTTTCGCATCAAAGTTAATTCCACCACCAGCTAATCCACCTTGCTTTAAAATAATGGCCATTGCCTCCGCCCATTCGTAAATGTCCGTCGGGAACTGATCTGTATCCCAACCATTTTGGGTATCACCACGATTCGCATCAATCGACGCAAGCATTCCTGCATCAGAGGCCACTTGGCACTCATGCGCAAACGTATGTCCAGCTAAAGTGGCATGATTAACTTCTAGGTTTAGGCCAAATTCCGACAATAAATCAAACTCGCGTAAGAACCCAATCACCGTAGCCGCATCATAATCGTACTGGTGCTTGGTAGGCTCACAAGGCTTAGGTTCGATGAAGAACTTACCTTTGAAACCATTGCGACGTGCATATTCTACACAGGTATGTAACATGCGCGCGAAATTTTCGCGCTCTAATTTCATATTCGTATTCAACAAACTCATATAACCTTCACGACCTCCCCAGAACACATAACCGCCTCCACCTAAAGTGATTGTTGCATCGATGGCGCCTTTTAATTGAGCACCTGCGTGAGCAACTACCTCAAAATTAGGATTCGTAGACGCCCCGTTCATGTAGCGTTCGTTCGAGAACAAGTTGGCTGTTCCCCACAAAAGTTTCACACCGCTTTCGGCTTGTTTTTTGGCAAAAATATCCGTGATAAATTTCACACGATCTCCAAATTCCTTCGGATCATTATGCCCATCAATCGCATCTACATCGTGGAAGCAATAATAAGGAGCTCCTATTTTAGTAATGAATTCAAATGCCGCATCTGCTTTATCAGCTGCACGCTGACGTGCATCACTAGCGACATTCCAAGGATAATGTTGCGTTCCTGGACCAAAAGGATCCGAGCCGTCACCGCAAAAAGAATGCCAATAGGCAATCGCAAAGCGAAGGTGCTCCTTCATGCTTTTCCCAGCAACGATACGATTCTCGTCATAGTAACGAAAAGCTAGAGGATTGTCTGACTCTGCACCTTCAAACTTGATTTGACCAATGCCTTTGAAATATTCTTTTTGACCAATGATTACGCTCATACGATATACTGCTTTATTTTTTGAATGTCTCAAAACTACATAATCTGCCTGGTATATACAAATATAATTTAGCACAGATTAGCACAGCTCCGGAATTCGGTAAAAATTCCTATTTTGCATAAAATAACCTTTTCAACATGTTAAAAAATCTACTAAAGCTTATCGTGCTTACAATCATTTTGTTGCCAGCAAAAGCACAAACGTCCTTTAATGCAAACAACCGATTCGAACAATTAGAATCTACTTTGCCTACGCCTAATTCCTACAGAACCGCTAGTGGTTCTCCAGGCAAGGATTATTGGCAACAACGTGCAGATTATGACATCAAAGTGGAACTAGATGATATTAATCGCAAAATTATCGGATCAGAAACCATCACGTATTACAATAATTCACCTGACGAATTATCGTACCTATGGATTCAATTAGACCAAAATGTGTTTGAAAAAAATGCCCCAGGTAAAACCACAAAAACGGGTGAAATTAAGAATGGAATTAGCGCGGGTGCCTTCCAAGAATTAACCGATCCGAAAGATTACGGATATAAAATCACCGCAGTGAAGGATATCAAGGGCAATCCCTTACGTCATACAA
Organism: uncultured Cytophagaceae bacterium; assembly: GCA_903907915.1. Classification (GTDB taxonomy): domain Bacteria; phylum Bacteroidota; class Bacteroidia; order Cytophagales; family Spirosomataceae; genus Aquirufa. Next base: position 1,072 of record CAIVPV010000294.1, on the reverse strand, counting down.
TCAACCAAACGATGATGCGTATTGACTTGCCTACCCCATTGAAATCTGGCGCTTCTATTAGTTTCGGAATTGATTGGAATTATTTGATTACAGCCTATTATGGCCGTTCTGGCTATGAAGTCCTAGGCAAGGAGAATATAGCGAATTATTTTATCGCACACTGGTTTCCACGTTTAGCTGTTTATAATGATGTATACGGCTGGCAGCACAAGCAATTTATGGGCCAGGGTGAATTCACGTTAAACTTTGGAAATTATAAAGTAGCAGTTACGGCTCCTAATGATATCGTTGTAGGTGCTGGTGGTGAATTATTGAACCCAAATCAAGTTTTGACTGCTACGCAATTAAAACGTTGGGAGCAGGCAAAAACGGCGACTCGTCCGGTAGAAATCGTGACACAAGACGAAGCAATTAAGGCAGAGAAAAGCATTCCTACGGGCAAGAAGACCTGGGTTTATAAAGCGGATAACGTACGTGACTTTGCATTCACGGCATCTCGCAAATTTATTTGGGATGCGATGCAAGTAGAAGTTGAAGGTAAAAAAGTGTGGGCGATGTCCTATTATTCGAAGGAAGGTAATCCACTTTGGGGTAAATATTCTACCATGGTGGTAGCGCATACGCTTCGTTCTTACTCGAAAAGAACCATCGCATACCCCTATCCAGTTGCTATTTCTTGTCTCTCAAGCCCTGGCGGCGGAATGGAATATCCAATGATATCCTTCAATGGCGGTCGTCCGGAAGCAGATGGAACTTACACGGAGAACGTGAAAAACGGGATGATTGGTGTCATTATCCACGAGGTAGGTCACAACTTCTTCCCCATGATTGTTAACTCAGATGAGCGTCAATGGTCCTGGATGGATGAAGGCTTGAACACTTTCTGCCAATTCATTGCGGAAAAAGAGTGGGATCGTAATTTCCCGGCTCCTCGTGGCGAGCCACAATCGATTGTTCCTTACATGCGTTTAGATTCGAAGAACCAGGTGCCTATTATGGCAAACTCGGAGAATATTATGGATTTTGGGAATAATGCCTATGCTAAACCAGCTACAGCCTTAAATATCCTACG
>CAIVPV010000293.1 GCA_903907915.1 uncultured Cytophagaceae bacterium | reverse complement strand
CTGTTACCCGGTGATTAAAATGTACTTCTCCGCCTGCCGAAATGATAGCATCACGCATGGAGGCGATAATACCTGGTAATTTATTCGTTCCGATATGAGGATGAGCTTCAAATAAAATATCACTATGTGCTCCATGAGCCACAAACGTTTCTAATACACTTTTAATATCACCCCGTTTTGTACTTCGAGTGTATAATTTCCCATCTGAATAAGTACCGGCACCGCCTTCACCAAAACAATAATTAGAATCTGGATCAACTATATTAAATCGATTAATTGCAGCTAAATCCCGTCTTCTTTCCCTAACATCTTTTCCTCTTTCTAGGACGATGGGCTTAATTCCTTTTTTAATTAAATCAATGGCAGCAAATAAACCGGCTGGACCAGACCCGATAATGAGTACTTTTTTCGCATTTTTCTTTACTGCGGGCAATTGTGAAGAAAGCGTGAAATCGTGTTCTTTCTCATAGAAGCCAATACGTAGATTCACTTTGATTTGACGACTTCTAGCGTCTATTGACCTTTTTTCTATTCGGTATTTCGTAGTAGCTATGAAATCAGCTCCCATTTCAGCTGTTAAAAATTCAGCTAATACTTCTGGGGAATTGGCAATTTCGGGGCTAAGAACAAAATCTCTTTGGTCAATCATACAAGTATTTTGTGCAAATTTACGAATCTATTTTTACTATTTCGGATGAATAAGCTAAGCTCAGAAGTTTCCCCCTATTTATTGCAACATAAGAATAACCCGGTTCATTGGGAACCCTGGGGTCAGGAGGCTTTAGAACGAGCTAAAAATGAGGATAAACCTATCCTAGTTAGTATTGGGTATGCAGCTTGTCACTGGTGCCATGTCATGGAACATGAATCGTTTGAGAATAATGAGGTGGCTGCCATAATGAATAAATACTTTATTAACATTAAGGTAGATCGTGAAGAACGTCCTGATGTGGATATGGTCTACATGGAAGCCTTGCATCAAATGGGTTTAAATGGTGGATGGCCATTACATGTTTTTTTGATGCCAGACCAAAAGCCGTTTTACGGAGGCACCTATTTTAATCGAGCTAATTGGATGCAGATTCTACTTTCCATTCAGGAAGCTTTTGAAAATAATAGAGCGGAATTAGCTAAATCGGCTGATGGATTTGCTGATAGTTTATCAGAAAACCCTTCATTTTTTGCAAATACGGATTTAAACGAGGTTTCGCAGGTCATTCCCAGCGCTTTATCTAAAATAAAATCAGCTCTTGATCCCGTGTTCGGTGGCATTAATAAATCTCCTAAATTCCCTCTTCCATCGCTGATACACTTTTTGTATACAATTCCATCTAGTTTATCTATAGAATTAGGTATCCCGCCTTTAGCTAAAACCTGGCTAGAAAAAATGGCTCAAGGTGGTATATATGATGCTGTTGGCGGTGGTTTTTCCCGGTATTCAGTTGATTCAGAGTGGTTTTGCCCACATTTTGAGAAAATGCTGTATGATAATGCACAATTATTGTCCGCCTATACGATAGCCTATAAAAGAGAACCTAGTCCACTTTATCAAGAGGTGGTGTTTGATACCATCTCATTTCTAAAAAGGGAATTATTATCTCCACGTGGACTTTATTATTCCTCACTAGATGCTGATTCAGACGGAGAAGAAGGACTTTTTTATACATATACGTTTACAGAATTAACCCAGTTAACGAATGAAGAATTTATAAAGACTTATTCCATCTCTAAGCAAGGGAATTGGGAAGATGGTCGGAATATTTTATTTAGGTCCTCTCCTATTCTTAATAGTCATTTTAAGAAGGAAATGAATCAATTAAAATCCCTTAGAGATCAACGCATAAGACCCGGTACTGATACGAAAGAGATTTTAGTATGGAATGCACAATTAGTTTTAGCTTTTTTAGATGTTTACCAGGTATTTGGCCGTCAAGAGGATATAGATTCAGCTAATGATTTAATGAATTCCATAGAAAGATATTTTTCAGTGGAAAACAAGTGGTTTCATCAGTCTGAATTTTCTAGAGAACCTATTTTAGCGTTTTTAGATGATATGTCTGCTTTGGTTTTGGCTTATACAAAACTGTATATAATCACTGAAAAGAGCGAATATTTACTTAAAGCTGATGATCTTATTCAAGTAATTAGTTCTACTTATTCACATACAGAATTAGCTTTATTTCAATACCGGTCTAATCAGGCAGACTATTTAATTACAGAGAAAGTAGAAGTAATGGATTCTGTGATGCCATCGTCTAATTCAATGCTATGTGAGGCTTTTTTATGGATGGGTATTTTGCAAAATAAAGCTGAATATACGTTAATGGGTCGTGATATGTTAGGCCAAATCTTAGATAGAGCCATCGCACATCCTGCTTATTTTGCTAATTGGCTTCGTATTTATTCTGATTGGATTGAACATCCTAAGGCCCTTTTAAAGTATAATCCGTTAGTTCATTCAAAAGAAAATTTAGATAGGCATGATTGGTGTATTGATAAGGAACAACTTATTCTTATACCATCTATGAGTAGCAAAGAATATCTCGTATGCGTAGGTGATTATTGCTTTGCTCCTACGGAAACACTAGCGGAAGTCGATAAACAATTAGCGACGCTTATTTAATGCGCTCTGGATTTTCTGTAACAAATGCGCCCCAGCCTTTCTTAGTTCCTTTCATAGTGGAACTGATATTTTTATTATGAAAATGATGGCAAATAGCTATTCCAAGAGCATCTGTGGCATCGTGCAGTTTACCATCTAATTTAATGTTTGCGATGATTTCTACCATTTTAGCCACCTGTTCTTTAGAAGCATTGCCATTTCCGGTTACGGATTGTTTAATCTTCTTAGGCTCATATTCTGCGATGGGAATAGATTTAGAGAAAGCTAAGGACATAACCATCCCTTGAACCCTACCTAGCTTAAGCATAGACTGTATATTTTTACCAAAAAACGGTGACTCAATCGCAATCTCATCTGGTAAGAACTCTTCTAAAATACCTAAAATACGTTCGTGTATCTTCAGGAATTTAGCGCCTTGGGTAGTGTATTTAGTTAGATTTAATACCCCATATTGCAAAATAGTCACCTTATCATTAGTAATACGCAATAGGCCGTAACCAAGAAAACGCGTCCCTGGATCAATTCCAAGGATTATTTTTTCTGAAGAGGATGTGCTAATTTGCGTCATTATTACTTACTATGTTTATTCACAAAATACCATCATTTATTACCACTATTTTTCCACGATTTACGTGGTGTAAAGAAACGGATAATGAAATTTATTTAACCTTTGATGATGGACCAACGCCTGAAATTACGGATTTTGTTCTAGAAAGCTTAGCTCAATATAATGCGAAGGCTACATTTTTTTGTATTGGAAAAAATGTGGAATCAAATCCTTCTATAATTAGCCGAATTATTTCTGGAGGCCACAGCATCGGTAATCACACGATGCACCATTATAATGCATGGAATATGGATTTTGCGTCTTACCTGAAGGATATAGAACTTTGCGATCAACTATTTCAACAAAATGGAATTCAATCTATTGGATTTCGTCCTCCTTATGGACGTATTACCCCTAAAATGTATCAACAGGTTCCCAATATCATACTTTGGTCAGTTTTAACTGGTGATTATAATGCCTCCTTACAGGCGTCAGATATAGTAAAATCTATAAAACCCTATTTAAAACCAGGTGCTATTGTGGTAATGCATGATAGTGTGAAAGCATATCCTCATCTGAGTAATATTTTACCAGAAATTTTGACCTATTGTTCTTCCCAAAATTTTCGCATGTCAGCCTTATGATCGATACACACGCACATTTGTATGATGCCTATTTTCAGGAAGATATGTCTGTTCATATTCAGGATATTTTAGCCTCTGGTGTATCGGAAGTTTGGCTACCTAACTGCGATGTAGCATCCTGGTCAGACTTAAAGAAATTAAGTACCGATTATCCCGATTTTGTATTACCTATGATCGGTTTACATCCCACCTATGTTAAGTCCACATATGTTGCTGAATTAAAAGCACTTAAAGTGGAATTAGATCAAACAAAAGTACTAGCCATTGGTGAAATTGGATTAGATTATCATTGGGATACCACTTTTGCAGCAGAGCAAATAATTGCATTTAAACAACAATGCCATTGGGCATTAGATCGGAAGATATGGATCGATATTCATTGTAGAAAGGCGTATGCAGACTTAATTAAAATAATTCGTTTACCCCAATTTAAAGATTTAGGTGGTATAGTACACTGCTTTTCTGGCGATGCGAGGGAGGCTAAAATTTTAACAGACTTGGGCTTTTACCTAGGTATAGGTGGTGTAATTACCTATAAAAATACTACCCTATTTCAGGATATAGCAGACATACCATTAAACCGAATTGTTTTAGAAACAGATGCTCCCTATTTAAGTCCTGTTCCTCACAGAGGAAAACCGAATTCGCCTAAATACATACCCTTAATTGCTCAAAAACTAGCTGACTTATACGAAGTATCTCTAGAAGAGTTAGTAGAGCAGACATCGAAAAATGCGATGCAATTAAAAACTATCTCAGGTTATTAATTAGCCCTTTCATTTGATCATCCCAATGTAGGATCGCATTTTTAAGCGTAAGGACTGATAGATTGGTGGAAGTCTTGAATTTTTCCCAGCTTCCCTGAAAGATTAATCTACCTTTTTCCATGATACCCACCGATTGACTTAATTGTAGAATATCCGTTAGATCATGGCTAATTAGCACGCAGGGAATAGCGCGTTCCGCTACTACGGATGCTATAATTTGCGAGAACTCTAATTTTTGTTCTGTATCTAATTGACTAAATGGTTCGTCTAGCACTAAGTACTCGATCGGTTGACTAATGGCCTCCAAGAGGGCTAATTTTTGACGTTCACCACCGGACAAATGAGCCACCTTGGTATCTTTTTGTTTAATGAGGTAAAATTGTTTCAGGTACTTAGTGATTACAGCCTCCTTTTGAGCATTGGGCACATACTGAAATAGTACCTCAGCATAATTATATACACTATGATGGGGCTTTAAATGAAGCGTCTGAGGCACATAACCCGCTTGTCTAAATTGTGGAATCAGTCGATCTAAACCGTCATTTAGCTCTTTAGAATGAATTTTAATTGAATAGTCGGCATCATATTTTAAGCCCACTAATAGCGTAGCAATGGTACTTTT
>CAIVPV010000292.1 GCA_903907915.1 uncultured Cytophagaceae bacterium | reverse complement strand
GGTAGCATGGAAATGACCTACTGTGAAGAAGTGCCATTCGTGTTCATCCGCAATGTGGTGAAGAATTAATTTACCTGGATCGAATTTCTCCGTTTTAGCCTCAGCTGGAGCGGCTGTTTCCTTCACCTCAGAAGTAGGAGCTGTAGCGGGTTCGTTTGCGAACGCCGATAAGCTGATAAAGCTGAGGAAGAGCCCTAGTAGGATATTCGAAAAGTACATTTTTTGTATTGAAGTCTTAACCTGCATCTGAAATATTAATCTTGCTATTTTCTAAAAACGTCGCAAGTTACGAAGCAAACCAAAAATTTCAAAATTTGTGCTACATAAATAGAGTACAAAAAAGTTGCTGGCGAACAAGACCATATCTTCGGTGTGGATATAGGCGAAATAACCGATAAAAACGACGCTAAAAATAAATCGAATGGTGAGCGAAATCATCTGAAACGAAATGAATTTTTCTCCTTCGTTTTTTAAACCGAGTTGAGCGAGATTGAAGGTTAAATAGGTTTGGAAAAGTAGAAAAACAAAAATGATTTTTAGCTCAGGATGCAAGTAGGTCTGGAGGCTAGTTTGTGCAAGTGCATAAAGTAGGCCACCTAATACTCCATAGAAAATACCTATTTTTAACATGGGGCAAATATCGTCAGAAAGGAATTAATCGGCAAAGATTTTGGAAAAAAGCGAATTCGGCTGTTACTTGCGTCTTCAAATCAAAAAGCCTCGCTTGTTGATTTATAAAGAAGAAGGGAGAGACTAGGCTCAATGAACTTCTGGCAACCCGTCTGCAAATGTAGATCCCGGTGCTAATTCCTACCCCAGGCGGTGCCTGTTTAGGGAAATATAAACCATTTTGTGCATGCAAGCTGAGTTTCATCATTTTCAATCGTCGTCACCATTTGCCCTTGAATTAGGGGGGGAATTGCCTGTTTTAGATTTGGCCTACCAAACCTGGGGAAAACTCAACGCTAAAAAGGATAATGTCGTGTGGATTTGCCATGCCTTCACCGGAAGTCACGATGTGGCAGAATGGTGGCAAGGACTCGTAGGGTCAGGAAAGCTCTTTAATCCCGAGAATAACTTAATTGTCTGTGTGAATATTTTAGGATCGCATTATGGTTCGTCTGGTCCCTTATCGGTGGATCCGAGAACAGGGAAGCCCTATTTTCACTCTTTCCCTGATATAACGATTCGCGATGTCGTGTCTAGCTTCGAGGTTTTGCGGAAGGAATTAAAAATCACGAAGATCAAAACTTGTATTGGCGGCTCTTTAGGTGGCCAGCAAGCCGTAGAATGGGCGATTATGAATCCAGGTTTGATCGAAAACTTGATTTTGGTAGCGACGAACGCTATTCATTCGCCTTGGGGAATTGCTTTTAATGAGTCCCAAAGAATGGCCATCGAAGTCGACCCCACTTGGAAAGAATCCCAGCCTAAGGCGGGTATAGAGGGTATGAAAGCCGCGCGCGCGACTGCCCTGATCTCCTACCGGAATTACGAAACCTATCAGATTACGCAAGCCAGAAAAGAAAATTCCTTTGGATCGTCTTTGCGGGCCGTTTCTTACCAGCGCTACCAGGGCGAAAAATTAGCTCAGCGTTTTAATGCCTATTCCTATTTTCAACTTTCGAAAATGATGGATACGCAAGATGTGGGTCGTAATCGCGGCGGTTCGATCGCCGCTTTAAAGCAAATTGAATCAAAAACCTTGGTGATAGGAATTAAATCCGATGCCTTGTTTCCGATTGTGGAGCAGGAGTTTTTGGCCAAATACATCCCAGACGCCTCTTTCCACGTCATCGATTCCCTGTATGGACACGATGGATTCTTAATTGAAAGTGGTCTGATGACCAAAGCCGTTCGTTTATGGCAGAAATTACAGCGATTAGAGGTTAATCCGATGGCCGATTTCTTTCAGGCCTTAGAAGCTAAAATGGTATCCCATGAAATTTCATAATAAAGTAGTATGGATTACAGGGGCGTCCTCCGGAATCGGAGAGGCTTTAGCATACGCTTTTGCGGCGGAAGGCGCGCTATTAGTTTTGTCTGCGCGTCGCGAGGAGGAATTGCAGCGAGTAGCGAAATCGTGTGGCAATGCCTACGTGCTTCCTTTCGATATGCTTTCTTTAGCTGAACATGCGGATCGTGTGAATGATGTCATCAACACCTACGGCCGGATTGATTACCTCGTCTTAAATGCAGGGGTTTCCCAACGTTCTTTTGTGAAAGACACCGAATTTGACGTTTATCGCCGGCTTTTCGAGGTTAATTTCTTTTCGATTGTCTCTTTAACACAGGCGGTTTTGCCTATTTTTTCCGCACAAAAATCGGGTGTTTTCGTTCCGATTGCCTCAGTTGCTGGTCGGATTTCCACGCCACGCAGAGCGGCTTATGGTGCAACGAAGCATGCCTTAATTGGCTTTTTTGATTCCGTTCGGGCGGAAGTTTACCCTGATGGAATTCGCGTGACGACGATTTTGCCCGGTTATATTAAGACGAACATTTCC
>CAIVPV010000291.1 GCA_903907915.1 uncultured Cytophagaceae bacterium | reverse complement strand
TATCCCGGTAAATGCGGTAGGAGCAATGCTTTAACAAAACGCCATCCATATTCTCAAAATCGGCAAACTCGGTAATCAATTCACTGGTCCACGCATCAAATCCTTTTTTCTCCTTTTCATAGATGGCCTTGTTTTCAGCAAACCATTCCCGTGAATTATTCACACGAAGGTCACGCAAAAAGGCCAAAAGGCTTAGAGAAAGAGGCATGAAAACGGGGATGAAAATGTAAAAACGAATTTAGCGAATTTAGCTCGAATGCCCAAGCGCAAATCCTTTGGAGTTACGGTCTATTTTATTGATTTTTGCATAAATTATAATTATAGCCATGCGGATATTAACGGGCATACAAGCCTCTGGAAAGCCCCATTTAGGAAATATATTAGGTGCCATCATGCCTGCCATCGAGCTTTCAAAGCAAGCAGGTAATGAATCTTTTTTATTTATCGCGGATTTACACACCCTAACTTCCTTAAAAGACGGCGAAAGTATTAGAAATAATACGTTGTCCATAGCGGCAGCTTGGTTAGCCTTCGGCTTTGATACTGAGAAGAATTACTTCTACCGTCAATCTCAATTAGCCCCTTACCACACCGAATTGATGTGGTATTTAAATTGCTTCACGCCATTTCCGATGTTGGCAAATGCCCATAGCTTTAAAGATAAATCAGATAAATTATCTGATGTAAATGCTGGTTTATTCACTTACCCCGTTTTACAAGCTGCAGACATTGTTTTATATGATGCGCATATTATTCCGGTAGGTAAGGACCAAAGACAACATATCGAAATGACCCGCGATATCGCCAATTCCGTGAATAAGCGATATAATAAAGACATTTTTGTTTTACCAGAAGCGCGTATCAACGAAGATGTGATGACCATCCCAGGTTTAGATGGCGCAAAAATGAGTAAGTCCTTGAACAATTACATTGATATCTTCTTACCTGAAAAGGATTTATTGAAGCAGATCAAAAAGATTGTCACAGACACGACTCCTTTAGAAGAACCGAAAGATCCTTCCACCGATATTACCTTCAAACTATACCAATTAATGGCTTCTCCAGCCCAAGTGGCAGAAATGCGCGCTAACTACCTAGCGGGTGGTTATGGATATGGCCATGCGAAACAAGCCTTACATGAATTAATGCTCAGCTATTTCAAAGAGGCGAGAGAGAAATTTGACTATTTCATTGCTCACCCTGAAATCATTGAAGAAAAATTAGCGATAGGGGAGCAAAAAGTACAGCCGATTGCAGAAGCTACCATCAAACGCATCAGATCTGAATTTAAGTTCTAAGCTATGTTTCCATCCTGGGATGCTGATCTATTTAAGTTCATTAACGAGGCTCATCAGCCTTGGTTAGATGGGCCTATGGAAATCATATCAGGCAAATTAACCTGGATTCCACTCTATGGAATACTGATATACTTTCTATATAAGCGATATAAAACGGAATGCTGGAAATCTATAATCTATTTAGTTTCCACCGTGGTTTTCGCCGATCAATTCAGCTCCAGTCTACTGAAACCCCTTTTCAAACGTCTAAGACCCTGTCACGTCGAGTCATTTCAATCGTGGATTCATTTGCCGGCAGGCTGTGGTGGGCAATTTGGTTTTTGTTCTTCGCATGCTGCCAATTCCTTTGCAATTGCTGTCGGCTTTTATTTATTGACCAAGAATAAGTTCGCTGGCGTAGCCCTGGTTCTATGGGCATCGATTATATCTTATAGCAGAATCTATTTAGGCGCACATTATCCGCTCGATGTAATCGTAGGAGCTTTAGTGGGCGGAACAGGGGCGTGGGGACTATTTAAAGCCTATGAAAGGTTAATCAAGAAATCATAAGTATCGATTCCATCTGCGAAATCATCGAGGGCTGGGTGTTGACTTTGGCCAAAACCGATCTCTAAACCAACTTTACACTGAATTTTCTCCTCGCGCTCCGCTATCCAGGCTAATAAAGAGGCTTCATCCGTATAGCGATGAACATATAAAACACCCACTGGAGAGACCAAATCCTCATTTTCTGTCACTAAAAGATTCCCTAAATCAAAATGAGGAATCTGATTTAATAAGAACAGGGTTCTATGGTATTGAAAATTATTTGAATACTTTGAATGATCTAAAACCCACGTTTCCTTTGTCAATTCATCAAATAAAGGAGTTAAATCATACGCTGCAGGAACAGCTATCGTGGAGACATTTCTGCAACCTAACCCATAATAGGTAAATATATCCTGTCCTAAACCTCTAAAATCCGACACTGTTTCATTACCCTTCAAAACAGCTAAGGAACTCCTATTCTTACGAATGATATGAGGAATAGTGGAAAAATAATGGGCAAAATAAGCTCCTGAAAAATCACTACCCGTCGCAATAACAGCCTCCATCCCTTGCAATCGATCGATTATAAAAATAGGAAGAGTCGTATCAAATGATTGCATCGCAGACACATACAATTGCATGAGGGCTTTATCTTGCGAACTTAATTTCAGATGTGCTTCATTTCC
>CAIVPV010000290.1 GCA_903907915.1 uncultured Cytophagaceae bacterium | reverse complement strand
TTTCGATATGGGTATTCAGGATCAAGGAGGAATACAATTATTGAATGGCTTAGATCCGACTTCGGCTTTGAAGTACACAGATAATGGTGCCTTATTTACTAACTCAGGTGTTCAGTCAAATGATTCCTTTATTAAGTTCCATTTTTACCACGAGTTTATCGGTTTTAAAGGATTACAGTTTTTTCAACGATTTGATGTAGAAAATCGAACCGCAAAATTTAAGGATGCGGATTTTGCTACCAATCTTAGCAAAAACTATTACGCGAAAAATTACAGTACCCAAACAGATTCCCTTTACAACGAAAATCAATGGCAATCGTATGCTCATCAAACGGGTTTCAAAGGGATATTTAGAGGTTTTACCTACCGAACCTATTTTAAACAGCGTTATTGGGATGTAAACAATCCGATGGCAGGATTAAAACGAAATCGATTAGAGAATTATGTGGGATTATTCCTGCAGCAGAAGTTTAATGACAAGATTGACTTCACGGCGGACGGAGAATACCTCTTAGGATCAGATTACCGTTTGCAGGCGAATTTCATTTCACCTTTCTTTCAAGTGAAGGCGAGTCGGACTTCGATTAGCCCCTCGATTGCTCAAAACTGGACCTATAATGCAGCCTTCCGCTGGGATCAATCGTTTGATAATGTCCTTTTTGACGAATTAACGGGGACATTGAACCTTCAGCGTAAAAATCTTTATTTCCGTCCTACCGCGACGATTCAGCGGATTGGAAATTATGCCTATTTTGATACCTTGTCTACTGCTAAACAAGCAAAAGATGCCATAGGGGTATTCAGAACAGGTTTTTCAGCCGGTGGGACTCACGGTAAATTTGAATGGTCTACTTTAATCCTAGCTAATACGAAGACGGGTCCAGATGTGATTCGGATGCCCGCATTAGTGGCTAATGCGAATCTTGCCCTGAATGTGCAGTACAAGAAGTTATTGTACATGCAGTTTGGGGTAGATATTCAACATCAGACAGCCTATTATGCAGATGCCTATATGCCTACGATTCAGCAATATCACCTGCAAGACCGCTATGAAATCCCAGCTTTTGTACAGGCAGATGCCTATCTTACCTTACGAATTAATCGAGTTAGACTCTTCTTTAAAATGCAGAATGTTACACAAGGATTGTTAAATTCGAATTATTATACCGCCTACTTACATCCAGCTATGGGTCGTTCCTTTGGTTATGGAGTTCGTTGGCTTTTATTTGATTAAGAAATAGTAAACCTAAAATACATATGAATACGATTTCACGCCGAAATTGGGTGAAGGGAATGGCACTGGCTACCTTAGGCAGTGTTGTTTTTACTGACCTTAAAGCAGCTGATGCGCCTATAATTCAGTGGAGCGCTGACCATGATTCTCTATTAAATAACTGGATGGGGGTAATTATACCTGAGTCTAGCATTCCTGGGGCCGTTTCTTTGGGTGTTCCTGCCTTTGTGAAGACCATGTTGAAGGATTGTTATGAGCCGAAAACGTCTGAAAACCTGGTAAAGGCTTTAGCCGCTTTACCTGCCATAGACAAAGTTTCCGAGTCAGAAAAAGAACAAGTATTTTTCCAAATTGAAAAAGGCAAAATGGGAGCTGATGCTCAAAAAGCCATAGCAACCCTAAAAGGACTGACCATTCGCGGTTATATGACAACCGAATACGTGATGGTGAATCACTTAAACTATGTGATGGCACCTGGATTTTTCAATGGCTGTGAACCTCTAAAAAAATAAACCGACGAATGAATATTTTAAATAACGCAGAAAAACGCACCTATGGTGCAATTGTGATAGGTTCTGGTATGGCGGGCGGCTGGGCTGCTAAAGAATTTTGTGATAAAGGAATTAAGACGTTGGTGCTCGAAAGAGGTCGCCTGGTGACACATAATGAAGATTATCCAACTACGCTGATGAGTCCCTGGGAATTCGAACACCGCGGACAATTAACGAAAGAGGACGTAGCCGAGAACCCGATTATATCCAAATGCTATGCTTTCAGAGAAGATGCGAAGCACTTTTTTGTCAAAGATAAGGAGCATCCCTACATTCAAGACAAGCCATTTGACTGGATTCGTGGCTACCAAACGGGCGGTAAATCGCTTATGTGGGCTCGCCAAACTCAGCGTTGGTCTCAACTAGATTTTGATGGTCCAGCACGTGATGGATTTGCGGTGCCTTGGCCGATCACCTACAAGGAAATAGATCCTTGGTATTCCTATGTGGAGCATTTCGCTGGAATTTCGGGTAATAAGGATGGTTTAGATTCCTTGCCTGATGGAGACTTTTTGCCTCCGATGGAATTGACTTGCGTGGAGAAACATTTCCAAAAAGAAATGAAGCGTTTATACTCCGATCGACATGTGATCATCGGTCGTTGCGCACACTTAACGGAGCCTCGCGATATTCATATTCAACAGGGACGCGGAACGTGTTTGGGACGTAATTTATGCCAAAGAGGTTGTCCTTACGGCGGTTACTTCAGTGCAAATTCATCTACTTTACCTTGGGCTGCGAAGACGGGTAATATGACGCTAAGAACGGATTCTGTGGTTCATTCAATTATTTATGATGAAAAGAAACAGAAAGCGGTAGGAGTTCGTGTCGTAGATGCGCACACGAAAGAAATGGTGGAATATTACGCTAAGGTTATTTTTGTGACGGCAGCTGCTATCAATACAAACTTGATCTTATTGAATTCGAAATCAGCTCGTTTCCCAAATGGATTAGGTAATGATAGTGGTTTATTAGGAACGCACGTGGCTTTCCACAATTACCGCGCCTCTTTATCGGCGGAATACGAAGGATTATTAGATTATAAAACGTCTGGCGGTCGTCCTAATTCAGGTTATATTCCGCGTTTCAGAAATTTATACAAGCAAGAAACGAATTTCTTACGTGGTTATGCGGCGGGTATGAGTGGAGGAAGAGGAACACACGCTGACCAAAGCTCCGTAGGAGAAAGCTTGAAGAATTCGTTACTGAATCCCAAATGGTCGAACTGGTACGCTGGATCGCACATGATGGGGGAGACGATTCCGAAGGAAAGTAATAAAGTGACTTTGGACGCTACAAAAAAGGATGACTGGGGAATGCCTTTATTGCACATGGACGTGAGCTACGATAATAACGATGATCTAATGGTCAAAGACTTTATCGATCAATTCACAGAGATGTACGAGAAAGCCGGCTTTAAGAACATCAAAACGCGCGATACGCATGCTCCAGCTGGATTAGATATTCACGAGATGGGTGGCGTTCGTATGGGTTCAGATCCGAAGACATCACTTCTAAATAAGTGGAACCAACTGCACCACGTGAAAAACGTTTTCGTGACGGACGGGGCTTGTATGACATCTACTTCTACTCAAAACCCTTCATTAACGTATATGGCCTTCACGGCTCGTGCGGTTGATTTTGCAGTAAAAGAAATGAAAAAAGGAAATCTGTAATGCAGACATTTTTAGGAAAAACGGCAGATCACCTGTTCCAAGCACATGGCATGGAAGGATTGAAAGACATCGCCGTCGTGATGCCCTCGCAACGGGGTATACTTTACCTGAAAAAAGAATTAGCCATCAGGGGGGATAGACCCTTTCTATCTCCGGCCTTTTTTACCATCGAGGAATTTGCGCTGCAAATGACAGATTCGGTTTTAGAGGATCCAATTGATTTATTGTTCGAGGCCTATGCCTGTTTTAGGGAGGTGGATCCTAAGATTGATTTTGACCGCTTTGTGACCTGGGGCCAACTGATGTTAAAGGATTTCGATACCCTTGACCTTTATTTAGTGGATCCTATGGCTTTGTTCTCCTTTCTTTCGGAGGCAAAGTCGATTGAACGTTGGGGGCAAGAATATGGCCAGGAACATTCGGATGAATGGATTACGGCTAATACCTCCGCCTATTTTAAGTTATATGACTCGCTTTTAGAGGTCTATATTCGGCTGAAAAGTCGTTTGGAAACGAAAGGAACGACTTACCGAGGTTTAGCCTATCGCAAACTAGTGGAGTTGTTAGAGGCGGGGAAATCACTCGGTTTTAAGCAGATTTATTTTGTCGGTTTTAATGCATTGTCCAAATCGGAGGAAAGCATCATTCGCTTGTTATTGAAGGAGAATGTGGCGCAGACGCTTTGGGATGCGGATGAATATTATATAAAGAATAGGCATCATCGGGCAGGAAATTGGTTACGAGAGTATTCGAATCCTGTCAATCTAGCCTATTTGTCGCGTGGACCTTTTCATTGGATGGAACGGGATTTGTTAGAAAAACCGAAAGAGGTGGAGATTGTGGGTTTAGCGAATCCGTCGGCCCAGATTTTTGTGGCTTTAGAGCAAATTCGAGCTTGGCAAAGTGAACATGGTGATGTAGAACAGGTGGCCTTGGTTTTAGGCGACGAAAGCCTGTTGGACTCGTTAATGCCTTATTTAGGGGAGTTCAAAGATCGCCTGAATATCACGATGGGTTATTCGTTGAAGAAGGCCCAGGTATTTTCTCTGATCGAAATGTGGTGGTCCTTGGTGCCTTTGGAAAAATATCCGATTGCATTAGTTAAGTCTTTGAAAGAGCATCCTTTAATGCAATCTATAAAGGTACCTGCCTGGAAAGAGACAGATTTATATCTCTCACAAGTTCCGAGCGGGGGTAACATTTTTAT
>CAIVPV010000289.1 GCA_903907915.1 uncultured Cytophagaceae bacterium | reverse complement strand
GTAAATGAATTTCATAGGTTTCATAGGTTGTTAAGGTAATATTATAAAAAAATCGATAATTTCGAATGATTTAATCCTATTTAATGAAACACGTTATTCTATATCTTAGCCTATTGAGCTTCACCGCCTTAGGACAAGCAGACTTCGAGAAAAACTTGCAGAAACGCTTGATTCTAGCTGAAGATGGTTCCACGATTGAGATCGAGGCGGGTCGTTTTCAGCTAACGAAGAGTTTGTCTTTGGAAGGTAAAAAGAACATCACCTTACGCGGAAAGGGAATAGATCAAACGATTTTGAGTTTTAAAGGCCAAACCCAAGGCGCAGAAGGAATCAGGGTTTCGAATTGCGAAAACATCGTCATCGAAGATATGACGACGGAGGATTCTAAAGGGGATTTGATTAAGACGATGCAAGTGAAGGGAATCACCTTTCGACGGATCAAAGCCGCTTGGACAGGTGGCCCTAAGTCTACCAATGGCTCCTACGCGCTCTATCCTGTATTATGCGAGAATGTTTTGATCGATTCATGTATCGCGATAGGTGCCTCGGATGCGGGAATTTATGTGGGACAATCTAAAAATATCATCGTTCGAAATTGTGAAGCCTACGAGAATGTGGCTGGGATTGAGATCGAAAATTCGCTTTATGCGGACGTTTATAACAACAAGGCGATCGGTAATACGGGCGGAATTTTAGTATTTGATTTGCCTGATTTAGTCCAAAAAAAGGGCGGCCACATCCGCGTTCATCACAACTTAGTGAAAGAGAATAATCTGGCAAATTTTGCCCCTAAGGGAAACATTGTAGGCAATGTGCCCAGAGGAACCGGGATGATGGTGTTAGCTGCCAGTAATGTGGAATTTTTTGAAAATCAAATTATCAATCACGCCACGATAGGGGTCGCGATTATCTCGTATTACATGACCGAAAATGCCATTAAGGACAAAGATTACGATCCATATCCGACAGCCGTTTCGATTCATCACAACACGTTCGAAAGAAAGCCGAGAAGGGTGCCTACGGATAGCCGTTTTGGTAAAATGTATCGCTTCGTTTTACGCTTCGGGCGCCACGTTCCGATGGTCGTTTATGACGGCATTTTAAATCCGAAGAAAGTAGGTCCAGACGGCAAATACCCTTTGGATTATTCCATTTGTGTTCGAGATAATGTGAACCAAAGCACCGCTTTCCTCGATGCGGAGAATAATTTCAAAGGCTTAAAGCAAGGCAAGGATCTCTTTGATTGCGATTTAGAAAACGTCAAATCAATTAAATTCTGATGCGGTTAATTGGATTACTTTTTTTGGCTTGCGTTGCATTTTTAAGTCTCGTTTCAGCGGATGCGAACTACAAGGAAAACCTTTCTGAATATGGTTTTTTCAAAGGAACGTTAAAGGATCAAATTCCTACAGATGGCGTCGTTCTTTACACGTTAAATTCCCCCCTTTTCTCGGATTATGCTTCTAAATTACGTTTCGTAAGGCTACCAGAAGGCAAATCAGTGTCCTATAATCCCGATTCTGTTTTACAATTCCCGGTGGGAACGGCCATCGTTAAAACCTTCTATTATCCTTTCGATGAACGCAATCCTGAGAAAGGACGTCGTCTAATGGAAACGCGGGTTTTATTACATGAGGCCAAAGGTTGGGTGGCGTTGCCCTATATTTGGAACAAAGAACAAACCGATGCCGTACTCGAAGTGGCCGGCGGAAGCGATCAAGTTTCCTGGATAGACGCGGCAGGCAAAAAACAATCCTTCGAATACCAAGTGCCTAATATGAACCAATGTAAGGGTTGTCACGAACGATCGGGCGAAATGACGCCCATAGGACCCTCGGTTCGACAATTAAATGACGGTCAACAATTGCAACATTGGGAGACCGCAGGACTATTAAAGGGCTTGCCAAAAGACCACATTCCCGCCCTCGTTAACTATTCAGATGCCAGCGCCTCCCTCGATGATCGCGTAAAAGCCTACCTGGATATTAACTGTGCACATTGCCATAATGCGACCGGTCCGGCGCGTTCGTCTGGACTTTATTTAGAATGGAATTCGAAGGATCGCACGGCTTATGGATTCTTCAAAGCACCGGTGGCGGCAGGCAGAGGATCCGGCAATTTGAGTTATGATATTGTTCCTGGCAAGCCGGAACAGAGTATTTTGCACTACCGTATGGCTTCACGTGACCCCGGTGTTATGATGCCAGAATTAGGCAGACAACTCACTCATCACGAGGGAGTTGAATTAGTCCGC
>CAIVPV010000288.1 GCA_903907915.1 uncultured Cytophagaceae bacterium | reverse complement strand
CTTTGGTCCAGACTATTTCCCCTTTTACATTAAAAATAGTAATCGTTAAGGTCCGGTCTTTTAAAGGTCCCGTGACTTCGATTTTAGAGAAGGCTCTTTCTTGTACCAAAGTCCCCTCCACCAATGTCTCGTTATAATCCTGCTTTACCGCATCCGCTTTTCCAGCAGTCATTGGCGAAACAGTTAAATCAAATAAAGGGTAGGTGCCCTCCCTTTCTAATTTATTCAAATTAGTGATGTGGCGATCTCCGGATAAAAATAGGACACCCGGAATTTTACGGTTCTTTAATTCTTTCAATAAATAGGTTCTCTCGGCTTCGTAATTGGCCATATTTTCAAATACTTTGGCCGGGCTGATCACTTGACCGCCATTGACAATAATCTTAAAGCTGGCTTTAGATGAGATCAATGCATCCATCAACCAATTCATCTGTTTTGCACCCCAATAGTCTTTATTAGGGTCATTTAATTCATTAGGAGCTTTGTTCCAGCGGTCATCCATCAGAAAGAATTCGACGTCAGCCCATTGAAATTTACTTGTAATACCTTCATTAGGAAATACAAAATTGGTATTACCCCAATACATTTTAAACATCTCTAATGACAGGTGTTTCAACGGAAAAGAGCGGTCTGAATCATTTGGGCCATAATCATGATCATCCCAAATGGCATAGTGGTGCACATTCGCTAACAACGGCTGCATCGATTTTACGGCGCGCGCATGGTCATTGCGGTGAATCATTCCAGTTCTCGTATAATCTGGTTCGCGGTAATAGAAATTATCCCCACCCCACAACATAAAATCAGGTTTCTTAGCATGCATGGCCGCATAAACTTCATCTGCCCCCCCATATCCACGTCCTGGGCGATCGGTTCCCTCTTCGTTGACGTAGTTACAAGTCCCGAAAATAAAGGAGAAAGCAGGTGGATCATGTCGGTATTGCCAAAGATCTTGTGTTTGAAATTCTAAGGCATAATCAAAAGCGATTTTCTTGCCATTCACAAAAACCTCGTACTCGTATTTTTTGCCCATTGAAACCTCATCAGCAATTATTCTTGCGATAAAGGCAGAGGATTTTTCGGTATGAATGGGATCTGTTTTATGCTTCGTATTATCCCCTTTTTCCCAGTAATTAATACTTACATCAGCGGATTTTTCGGTTTGAACCCAAACTAAAACCTCCTTCATTTCAGAATAGCCTAACATAGGGCCACTCTTGATTTGCGCTTGGATGAATACAGGCGCAAGTAGGAATAAGGCGATAAATATTCTTTTCATGTTCATTAGATTAGTATCTTTGTGGCTTACAAATTTCCCTATGGCGTATTATTCAATTCAAAACATTCCTTTAACAGATTTGGCCAAAGAATTTGGTACACCTCTATATGTATACGATGCTAACAAAATTAGGGAAAAAATCTCGGTTTTAAGAGCTGCTTTTGAGGGAATTGATTTGACTATTAAATATGCCGTTAAGGCCAATACCAATTTATCCATTTTACGCTTAATGCGTGAGAATGGAGTCGATATGGATGTGGTTTCCCCTCAGGAATTAGAGATGGGTTTAATTGCTGGATATGGGGGGTCAAATATCACCTTCACGCCTTCTGGTGTTCATTTTTCAGAGATTGAATATGCAGTTTCTAAAGGTGCGATTGTTAATTTAGATAACCTTTCTGTTTTAGAAAAATTCGGAGCTACTTATGGATCCTCACAGCCTTGTTTGATCCGCATTAAGCCCCACGTTTTTGGGGGTGGAAATGAGAAGATTATGACGGCTCATCCTGAATCGAAATTTGGTATTTCAATCCATCAAAAAGCGGAGATTCTAGCTATTATAAAGAAATATAACATGAATGTAATCGGCTTGCACCAGCATACCGGTTCAGATATAAAAGACGGAAAGACCTTTGAGCAAGCAGCATCGGCCCTTTTTGATTTTGCTTATGACTTTAAAGACTTACAAATCATCGACCTAGGTGGTGGATTTAAAGTGCCTTATTCTCCCGAAGATCCAGGTGTTAATATGCAGGAAGTAGGCCAAATAATTAGTAATGCCTTTCACGCATTTTGTACAAAATACGGCCGTGAATTACGCCTTTGGGTGGAACCTGGCAAGTTTTTAGTCAGCGAATCAGGTACTTTCTTAGCAGAGACTAATGTTGTAAAGCGCGATCCTGTGAAAACTTTTGTCGGAATTAATACCGGTTTGAATCACCTAATTCGCCCTATGATGTATGGTGCCTACCATTATATTTTCAATGCCTCTAATCAAGATACTTCGAAACAAGAGCAATATCGCGTTAGCGGATATATCTGTGAGACAGACACTTTCTCGTTTGACTTGAAAGGGAAAGAAAATGAACGCCTATTAAATGAAGTAAACGATGGGGATATCATTGCAATGGCAAATGCTGGTGCCTATGGTTTCACGATGGCATCGCATTATAATTCACGTTTTCTTCCTGCTGAGGTATTAGTAGATGGCGGAGTAGCGCGGGTGATTCGGAGGCGGGAGACGATGGAGGATATACTTAAAAATCAAGAGCTAGGATAGCTCTTGATTTTTAAAAGCACAAAAAACAAAGCAAAAAGTACAAAGTTGGTATCAAAAAAGGGGCATTCGCCCCTTTTTTGATGGATATGTGAAATGTTTAGTCACTAGTCGCTAGTCGCTAGTCGATAGTCCGGAGGAAATGAGTCCGAAGGATTTCGGGGGCGGAATCATTTTACCTTTCCATTTCCCCTATTGTATGTATGAATTATTCAGCGGCAAAATTATTTGACCTGTCGACAATTTTGGCGCTGAATAATTAATACATAACCCACGTATCCTTCGAACCACCCCCTTGCGATGAATTAACCACCAGTGAATCTTTTCTTAAGGCCACTCGCGTTAAACCACCCGGCATTACGTTCACGCCATCTCCATATAAAATGTAAGGACGTAAATCCACGTGTCGGCCTTCGGCATGATCTTCGATTAAGCAAGGTACCCGCGATAAAGAAATAGTCGGCTGGGCGATGTAATTTCTTGGATTGTTACGTATGAGGGTTTTGAATTTTTCTTGTTCTTCTTTGGTGGACTTTGGCCCTATTAACATTCCATAGCCTCCTGCCTCATTCGCCTCCTTCACCACTAATTTTTCGATATTTTCTAAGACATAGTTGCGATCATCTTCCTCCGAACAAATGTAGGTTTTGACATTCTGGATGATGGGTTCCTCATTTAAATAGTATTTGATGATGCGTGGCACATAGGCGTAAATTACTTTATCGTCCGCCACGCCCGTTCCTGGGGCATTTGCAATGGCAACTTTGCCCTTTTTATATACGTCAAAAATACCCGGAATACCGATCATAGAATCAGGATTAAAGACCTTAGGATCTAAAAAAGTGTCATCGATACGTCGGTAAATGACATCGACGATTTGGAAACCCTTCGTAGTCCGCATTTTTACATAACCCTTGTCTACGACTAAATCACGCGCATCTACTAGTTCAACTCCCATTTGTTGAGCGAGGTAGGAGTGCTCAAAATAGGCTGAATTATAGATACCCGGAGTTAATACGACAACGGTCGGATCAGGTCTGTCACTGATAAAACGCAACATTTCTAATAACTTATTGGGGTAATCGGCGATCGGTCTAATCTGTGTTTTGGCGACCACTTCTGGAAAAGTTTGCTTCAATAATTCCCGATTTTCCATCATGTAGGAAACTCCGGATGGACAACGTAAATTATCTTCCAAAATCATGTATTCTCCATCACTACCTCGAATCAAATCGGTTCCAGTAATGTGTATATAGATGTTTTTGGCGGGTTTGATTCCGATGCAGGCTGTTAAAAAGTCTTTAGAGGTATGAATAACTTCTGCAGGAATGATGCCATCTCGGATAATCTTTTGATCCGAATAAATATCATTTAAGAATAAATTTAAGGCTGTGATGCGCTGAATTAGCCCTTTTTCAATTTTTTCCCATTCTTTGGCTTCGACGATTCGGGGAATGATATCCACGGGCATGATACGCTCGGTTCCTTCGTTTTCTGAATAGACATTGAAAGTAATTCCCATGGCCATTAAGGCTCTTTCGGCGGATTGTTGGCGGCGTAAAAACTCGTCTTGCGTGAGTTGTTCCACGCGTTCCTTGAAGTGTTCATATCCGGCGCGTACACTTCCGTCCGCTTCGAACATTTCATCAAAAAATCCATCAGTTTCGTAGCCTTTAAAGGTAAAATTCATGCCATTGATTGTTTAAATGCTTGATATAATGATAATTTAGAATTTTATTATTGGATTGATTTTCCAAAGCTTTATAAATTTTTAAATTTTACCAAAATAGCCTTTTAATTAGTGGAAATTTACCATTTTTTGTCTGATATTGATGTCTTATGACTATCTCCACATTTTATT
>CAIVPV010000287.1 GCA_903907915.1 uncultured Cytophagaceae bacterium | reverse complement strand
GCTTTAGCAGAAAACTGAATCACTAAACCAAACGCGTTTAAAATAAACACGATCAACCAAATCTTGTAATCCCCCTTCAGATGCTCCTGAAAAAAGGCCTTGATTTTACTATCCATGGATTAAACGTTTTACAGTGTTCTTAAATTGGTCTCCTCGATCTTCATAATTCTTAAACAAATCAAAGCTAGCACAGGCTGGAGAAAGCAACACAACATCACCTTCGCTCGCCCATTCCATACTTTTTTGAATAGCGGCCTCTAATTGATCTGTCGCAAAAAGCTTCGGAACGATAGCACTAAAATGACTCTCTAATTTCGAATTATCCGTCCCTAGACAGATCAAACCTTTCACTTTTTCTTTTACTAAGGCATCTAAGACTTCATATTCATTCCCTTTGTCCACACCTCCCATGAGTAGAATCAAAGGTTGCTTATAGCTATTTAGGGCATAAAAAACGGCATCCACATTGGTGGCCTTGGAATCATTAATGAATTCAACCCCTTTCCATAACCCACATGTTTCTAATCGGTGCGGGGCATTTTCAAAGAAGGGAAGGGAAGTTAGGATTTGCGGGAAGCTTAGCCCCGCCTCGTGTGCCGCTAACATAGCGACTGCCATATTGATGGCATTGTGTGGGCCATTCAATGGAGCATCAGCTAAAGCTAATTCAGCGCCATCAAATTGAATTTTTTCGGCCGAAATAAAAGCATCCGCTTTTTGATGAAAACTGACGGTTTTTAATCGCGCATTGGTTGGTATTTTAGCTGAGTGAGCTTTTATCACTTCATCATCTGCCCAAAGCACACAGCTCGTTTTAGCACCCGCATTTTGGAAAATACGGAACTTCGAGGCAATGTAATTTTCAAATTTATATTCGTAGCGATCTAAGTGATCGGGGGTGATATTTAATAATACAGCTACATCTGGCTGGAATTGAAAGCAGCGGTCTAATTGAAAGCTGGAAATCTCTAACACGTATATTTCATGTTGATCTTCCATCACTTGCTTGGCAAAGCTCTGCCCAATATTTCCCGCCAAACCCACTTTTAGACCTGCCGATTTCAAGAAATGGTAAGTCAATAAGGTTGTTGTTGTTTTACCATTTGATCCGGTGATTGCGATAATTTTCGCCTTCGTGTATCGCGAGGCGAATTCAATCTCAGATATAAGCGAAATCCCCTTTGCTTTAATGGCCTTTACGATATCCGTTTTCTCCGGTATCCCAGGGCTGATGATGATTTCATCCGAATTCAAAATACGGTCTAAACTATGTTCGCCCGTCTCGAATTCAATTTGATTTTCACGTAATGTCTGTTGGTGATTTTCTTTTAGCGATCCAGCATCGGACAAAAACACGGCAAATCCCTTTGATTTAGCTAATAAAGCGGCTCCTACACCACTTTCTCCTCCACCTAAGATGCTGATTAACGCCATTCTCGACTAAAATTTTCAGAATTTGAATTGAACTACAAGTTAGAAAATGTAGCGCATTCTATCAAAGAAATTGAGCCTAGAGACGATAATTTTCATGACAAAAAAAAGACCCACCTTTTCGGGTGGGCCTTTCCTATAATTCGAGTGGTATTAAACCAAAGAAATACGTTTGAACGATGAAATCGTTAAACCTTTTTGCGTTTGCTCTAATAGTTGACGAATCGTGATAGATGAGTCTTTTACGAATTGTTGGTTCAATAAAGTTTGCTCTTTGTAGAACTTCTCTAATTTACCTACCGCAATTTTCTCTAACATCGCCTCCGGCTTACCTTCTTGACGTGCTTGATCTTTTCCGATTTCGATTTCTCTTTCAATGGTCTCAGAATCAACGCCATCCTTGTCTAAAGCGACAGGTTTCATAGCGGTGATTTGCATCGCGATATCTTTACCTACTTCAGATACATCTGCTCCTTGAACGTTTTCGAATGCTACTAAAACACCGATTTTGTTATTCGAGTGAATATAAGAAACTACTTTCTCCGCTGTTACGTTTTCGTAAGCAGCTAAGGTAATTTTCTCTCCAATTTTACCAGTTAAGTCGATGATGTGACCTTCTAATGAACGTCCATCTGCTAATGGCTCTGCTAATAAATCATGCGCTGAAGGAGCGTGAGACGCTGCTGCTTTGTCAATGATTGTTTTCGCTAAGTTATTGAAGTCTGGCACTTTAGAAACTGGTTCAGTTTCACAAGCTAAAGCAATTATTTTACCATTAGAATGATCCGCATTAAGTGCTACTAAAACAACACCTTCATTCGTTTCATTATCTGCACGTTTCGCGGCTACTTTTTGACCTGCTTTACGAAGGAAATCAACTGCTGCTTCGAAGTCACCTTCGGCTTCTGTCAAAGCTTTTTTGCAATCCATCATTCCCGCGCCTGTCATTTGGCGTAACTTATTTACGTCTGCTGCTGTAATTGACATGTTATGAATATTTATTCTTGTTCTGCTTCTTTTTCGTATTTAGCCGCTACCTTAGCTGCCTCTTGTGAATCGTCGTCCGCTGCTTTTTTAGCTTCTACTTCTTCCGCCTCACGAGCATCATCTTTATCCTGCTTTCTTTCAGCTAAACCTTCTTCAATTGCTTTAGAAATAGCTGTGATAATGATAGAGATAGACTTGTATGCATCATCATTCGCTGGGATAGGGTAATCAACTAAGTCTGGGTTAGAGTTAGTATCACACATAGCGAAAACTGGGATACCTAATTTCTTAGCCTCAGAAACCGCGATGTGCTCACGCTTAACGTCTACAATGAATAAAGCCGCTGGAAGGCGAGTTAATTCAGTGATACCACCTAACACACGCTTTAATTTTTCTTCTTCACGAGTTAACATTAAACGCTCACGCTTAGCGATCGTTTTAACAAGAACTTCGTCTTTTAACATTTTATCAATGCTAGACATCTTCTTGATAGACTTACGTACAGTCGCGAAGTTAGTCAACATACCACCTAACCAACGGTCAGTAACGTAGGGCATTTTTAATTTATCTGCTTCTGTCGTCACAATTTCTTGTGCTTGCTTTTTCGTTGCAACGAACATAACCTTACGGCCAGAACGTACAATCGCACGAAGAGCTGCTGAAGCTTCTTCTAAAGAAGAGATAGTTTTATTTAGATCAATGATGTGGATACCATTTTTCTCCATAAAGATATATGGAGCCATTTTAGGATCCCACTTACGAGTCAAGTGACCGAAGTGAACGCCTGCGTCAAGCAAGTCGTTGTAGCTTAATTGTGCCATTTTGGTTGTTTAAGTGTGAATAATATAAAAGTGGAAAAGGCATCGGCAACAGACAAGCCTTTTCCACGAACAAATCTTAACGCTTAGAGAACTGGAATCTCTTACGAGCTTTCGCACGTCCCGGTTTCTTACGCTCCACCATACGTGGGTCACGAGTTAAGAAGCCTTCTTTTTTCAAAGGAGAACGTAATTCTGCATCTTGCGTTTGAAGTGCACGTGAAATCGCCATACGAAGCGCTTCAGCTTGTCCCTTGATACCACCGCCATCTACGTTAGCTGTTACATCAAATGAACCTACTGTGTTCGTTAAAGCGAATGGTTGATTAACAACGATCTGAAGAATTTCAGATGGAAAGTAATCAGTTAACATACGGCCGTTGATTTTAATCTGGCCTTTACCTGGTGTCATAGAAATACGAGCTACTGCCGTTTTTCTTCTACCGATTTTACTTGTTATTTCTGCCATTATCTTAATGTCCGTTAAAAGGTAATTACTTTAGGTTGTTGAGCTGCATGAGGATGTTCTGATCCCGCATAAACGAATAAGTTGTGAAATAATTCACGACCTAAACGGTTTTTAGGTAACATACCTTTTACTGCTGATTCTACAACACCTCTTGGGTTCTTTACTAAAACCTCGCGTGGAGTTGCGAAACGCTGACCACCTGGGTAACCCGTGTGACGGATATACACCTTGTCTGTCATTTTCTTACCAGTTAAGCGAATTTTATCCGCGTTGATAACGATCACTTGATCGCCACAATCAACGTGTGGAGTAAAAGAAGGCTTGTGTTTTCCACGAATGATTTTCGCAATTTCAGAACAAACACGTCCTAAAATTTGATTTTCAGCATCTACAACAAACCAAGCTTTCTGTACAGTAGCTTTATTTGCGGAGATGGTTTTGTAACTTAAAGTATCCACTTGTTTATAATTTAACTGTTTGAATCGTTTCCACCTAGACCACGGAATTTGTCTAAAGGAATTGATTATGACCTATTTTATCTTTCAAACGGGCATTCAATCGAAAAATGGGAGTGCAAATTTATAAAATCTTCATTTGATATGCAAGTGTCTAATTGAAAATGTTTTATAATAAAAAAAGGAGACCCGAAAGCCTCCTTTTTCAATCCCCGAATGGGCAAAATTATAAGTCACTCAAATCAAAAGTGTCCATGAATGCCGTCGTGAATTTACCCGATTTGAAGGTCGGATCATCCATTAATTTGATGTGGAATGGAATCGTTGTTTTGATACCCTCGATCACGAATTCTTGCAAAGCACGTTTCATGCGAAGAAGAACCTCTTCACGGCTTTGGCCTGAAACGATCACCTTAGCGATCATCGAATCGTAATTAGGTGGAATCGTGTATCCAGAATAGACGTGGGAGTCAATACGAACCCCATGGCCACCTGGAAGGTGAAGATTCGTGATCTTACCTGGAGACGGACGGAAACCGTTCGCTGGATCCTCCGCATTAATTCGGCATTCAAGAGCGAATAATTTAGGGAAGTAGTTTTGGCCCGAAATCGGAATACCTGCTGCTACCTTGATTTGCTCCTTAATTAGGTCAAAATCTGTTACTTCTTCTGTAATCGGGTGCTCTACTTGGATACGCGTATTCATCTCCATGAAGTAGAAATCCCCATTTTTGTCCACTAAGAACTCCACGGTTCCAGCACCTTCGTAACCGATGGCTGTCGCACCTGCAATCGCTGCATCCCCCATTTTCTTACGTAATTCGTCAGAAAGGGCAGTGGAAGGAGTTTCTTCACATAATTTTTGGTGACGACGTTGAATCGAGCAATCGCGTTCAGATAAGTGACAAGCTTTGCCAAATTTATCTCCCACGATTTGGATTTCAATGTGGCGAGGCTCTTCTACAAATTTCTCCATGTACATGGCATCATTTCCAAAAGCAGCAGCCGATTCCATCTTCGCATCTTCCCATAATTTGTCAAATTCAGACTCCTCGCGAATGATACGCATACCGCGACCACCACCCCCAGCCGTAGCTTTGATGATTACCGGGTATTTAATGGTTTTAGCTAATTCCTTCGCTTCCTCTACGGTGTCAATTAGGCCATCTGATCCTGGAATAACCGGAACTCCTGCCTTTTTCATCGTGTCTTTCGCCGTCGCTTTGTCCCCCATCGAATTAATCATCTCTGCCGAAGCACCGATGAATTTAATCCCATGTTCTGAACAAATGCGGGAGAATTCCGCGTTTTCTGAAAGGAAACCATATCCTGGGTGAATCGCATCTGCTCCAGTTACTTCTGCAGCCGAAATGATCGCCGGGATATTTAAATAGGATTGTTTACTGGGTGGAGGTCCGATACATACGGCCTCATCTGCAAAGCGAACATGTAAACTGTCGCGATCAGCAGTAGAGAAAACAGCCACCGTTTTAATGCCCATTTCCTTGCAAGTACGAATAATACGCAAGGCAATTTCCCCGCGATTCGCTATTAATATCTTTTTAAACATAGATTACGCTTTTTCAACCAAGAATAATGGTTGATCAAATTCTACTGGACTAGCATTATCAACTAAGATTTTAACGATCTTTCCAGAGATCTCTGAATCAATTTCGTTAAACAATTTCATCGCTTCGATCACACAAACGGTTTTACCCGGAGCGATTTCTGATCCTACTTCTACGAAGTTATCTTTATCTGGACCTGCCGCGCGGTAGAACGTGCCGATCATAGGTGATTTTACGGTGTATAAATTATCTGCAACTGGAGCCGGAGCTGCTGCAACTGGAGCCGCTGCTGCTGCTGCCGCCGGAGCTGGAGCTACCGGAGCCGCCGCTGAAACTACACTAACGACTGGTGCTGCTTCTCCAAATTTCTTAACAGAAACCTTTAAACCTTCTGTTTCGATGCTAACCTCAGCTAGCGGAGACTTTGCGATATAATCAAGTAATCGCTGAATTTCTTTAGTATCCATTCTTTTTTGTTAATTAAGCGCTACAAAGGTAGCTAATTATTTTACACGCTCAGCGTATGAATAGGTTCTTGTATCTACTTTTATTACTTCATCTTGTTCGATGAAAATAGGGACCGTAATTGTTGCTCCCGTTTCTACCGTTGCGGGTTTCTTCGGCGAGTTAGCCGTATCTCCACGAACGCCTGGTTCTGTGTAAGTTACCTTTAATTCTACGAAAGGAGGTAATTCACACGATAAAGCGGCATCGTTTTCTGTGTTGATCAAAATCTCCACTTCTTGGCCTTCTTTCATTAAATCAGCCATGACGCAAAGGTTCTCATTCAACAGAATTTGCTCGAAAGATTCTTGATCCATAAAATTGAATCCATATTCGTCTTTGTAGATGAATTGAAATTTTCTACGTTCTACACGCACTGGATAGATCGTCACACCTGAGTTAAAGGTGTTGTCTAACACTTTTCCTGAGCTTAATGAACGCAATTTAGTCCGAACGAAAGCGGGCCCTTTACCCGGTTTTACATGAAGGAATTCAATGATCGAATATAAATCGTCATTGTATTTAATCACCAAACCATTTTTAATGTCTGCTGTAGTTGCCATTTCTGTTTATTTAGGGTCGTATGCCCATTTAACGTAAGCTGATCCCCAGGTGAAACCTCCACCGAAAGCTGCTAAGATCAAGTTATCTCCTTTATTTAGTTTATTTTCGTAATCCCAAAGACAAAGCGGAATCGTCGCCGCCGTTGTATTTCCGTATTTTTGGATATTCAACATCACTTTATCATCACTTACACCCATGCGGCTTGCCGTCGCATCAATGATACGCTTATTCGCCTGGTGTGGCACTAAGTATTTAATATCATCTCCAGTCAACTGGTTGCGCTTCATAATTTCTTCTGAAACATCCGCCATACGTGTCACCGCAAATTTAAATACAGATTGACCTTCTTGGCGAATATAATGCCATTTTTCTTCTACCGATTGAATCGTAGGAGGATAAGCGCTTCCGCCCCCTTTTTGCATTAAGGCTTCACAGCCATCTCCGTCTGATTTTAAGATGAAATCTTGTACTCCCAAACCTTCGAAATTAGGCTCTAGCATAACTGCTCCAGCG
>CAIVPV010000286.1 GCA_903907915.1 uncultured Cytophagaceae bacterium | reverse complement strand
GTGGCGATTTAGACGCTCCGCAAGTCGTGAGCGAAACCTATTTACTCGACCTAGAAAGAGAGGCCTTCCTTTCTTTATGCGGCGAGAAAAAGACCATGGATAGAATCCAAAGTTTATTAGGTGGCGGTAAACCACTCAGAAATTAAATTTTACGAAGATGAATGCATATATCATAGCAGGTTACCGCACAGCAGTTGCGAAAGCTAATAAAGGAGGATTTAGAACCATGCGTCCAGATGATTTAGCGGCGGAAGTCATTAAACATTTGATGAAGCAGGTGCCTAGTTTAGACCCGGCACGCGTGGAAGATTTGATCGTAGGAAATGCGATTCCAGAGGCAGAACAAGGTATGCAAATGGCGCGTTATATTTCGCTATTATCCCTGCCAAAAAGTGTTCCAGGCTTCATCATCAACCGCTATTGCGGCTCTGGTTTAGAAGCGATTGCTTTGGCCTCCGCTAAAGTTGCCTCAGGTATGGCCGATTGTGTCATTGCAGGGGGTACAGAATCGATGTCTATGCTACCGATGATGGGCCATAAAACAGTCTTGAATTACGGAATCGCTAACGAACATCCGGATTACTACATCGGAATGGGTCTGACCGCAGAGGAAGTGAGCAAGAAATATAATGTGACGCGCGAGGAGCAAGATGCGTTCTCTTTCGCCTCACACCAGAAGGCTTTAGCTGCTCAAAAAGCGGGTAAATTCACCTCGCAAATCGTTCCTGTGGAAGTAACTGAGAATTATTTTGATGCCAAATCAGGTAAGAAACAAACCCGCAGCTGGACCGTGTCACAAGACGAAGGTCCGCGTGCAGACACTACCATCGAAGCTTTAGGAAAATTACGCCCCGTATTCGCGATGGGCGGAACCGTTACCGCAGGTAATGCGTCTCAAACTTCGGACGGAGCTGCTTTTGTGCTAGTGGTCTCTGAGAAACTCGTGAAAGAATTACATTTAGAACCAATCGCACGCATGGTTTCCTACGCTACGGCGGGGGTTGAACCGAGTTTGATGGGCATTGGTCCAGTAGAGGCGATTCCGATTGCTTTGAAAAAAGCCGGATTAACGCTGAAGGATATACAACAAATTGAATTGAACGAGGCTTTTGCGGCGCAGTCTTTGGCAGTCATGAAGACTCTCGATATTGATCCTAACATCGTGAACGTAAACGGTGGAGCTATTGCTTTAGGACACCCGCTAGGATGTTCAGGCGCAAAATTATCCATCCAATTATTCAACGAAATGCGTCTTCGCAACCAAAAATACGGCATGGTTACGGCCTGTGTTGGTGGTGGTCAAGGGGTAGCAGGGATTTACGAATTACTATGACATCAGCTGAGTACATTGCCTTAGAATCTGATTTTGGTGCACATAATTACCATCCATTACCTGTCGTTTTAGAACGCGGGGAGGGTGTGCATGTATATGATGTAAGCGGGAAAAAGTACCTCGATTTTTTATCGGCCTATAGTGCGGTGAATCAAGGGCATTGTCATCCGCGTTTAGTTAAAGCCATTTCCGATCAAGCGGCTCGTTTAACTTTAAGGTCCCGCGCTTTTCACACGAATCTATTAGGTTCGACGGAGAAGAAACTGGCGGAGAAATTTGGCTACGAGAAGGTCTTATTAATGAATACGGGGGTGGAAGCAGGAGAATCTGCCATCAAATTAGCTCGTAAATGGGCCTATGAGGTGAAAGGGGTTCCGGCGAATCAAGCCGAAATTATTTTTGCGGAAGGAAATTTTTGGGGAAGAACCATCGCAGCCGTTTCGTCTTCGAGTGACCCATCATCCTACCATAATTTCGGGCCATTTGTACCCGGATTCAGCCAAATCCCTTACAATAACCTAAAAGCATTAGAAGAAAAATTACAAAATCCGAATGTGGCGGCCTTTATGGTCGAGCCCATTCAAGGAGAAGCTGGGGTGGTTATTCCATCGCCGGGCTATTTAAAAAAGGCGGCGGCACTTTGCAAAAAACACCGCGTTCTTTTCATCGCCGATGAGATCCAAACAGGTTTAGGACGTACAGGCGCTTGGTTAGCTTGCCACCACGAACTAGTTCAACCTGATATATTATTGTTAGGGAAAGCACTTTCGGGGGGATTTATGCCCGTTTCCGCGGTACTTTGCAACGACGAGATCATGCTCACTATTAAACCTGGTGAACACGGTTCGACTTATGGTGGAAATCCATTGGCCTGCGCAGT
>CAIVPV010000285.1 GCA_903907915.1 uncultured Cytophagaceae bacterium | reverse complement strand
TCTTATCTCCTTTTTTCTAGCCATTAAACATTTTATAATCATTTAACATTCACCATTCACCATTTACCATTAATTTAACGCCATGAAAAAACTCCTCTTCCTTCTCCTTTCCTTTTCTGCGTTTAGCCAAAACGACCAGATCGTTCGCGGACCTTATTTACAATCCATGACCTCCGAATCAGTTTTGATTCAATGGCGTACGGCATCACCTCAGTCCAGCCAAGTAACGTTGGTGACAAAAGGGGAGAAGAAGACGCGCGTGATTGCGGATACGAATCGCGTGATTGATCATATAGTTAAAGTGTCAGGACTTATGCCTACTAAATCCTATACCTATAGTATATCGCCCAAACATCAGGGAAGTTTTCATACTAAACCGAAGGCAGGAGATCCTAATTCGGTGCGCGTTTGGGCATTGGGGGATTTTGGCTATGATACACCGAATCAAAAAGCCGTGATCTCTGCGGTTAAGAAATATACGGAGGGTAAGCCGATCGACGCTTGGATTTGGTTAGGCGATAATGCCTATAATAATGGCAAGGAGGAGGAATACCAACAACATGTTTTCGATGTGTATCAGGCGGATTTTTTCCCCAATCTTGCATTATATCCATCCCCTGGAAATCACGATTATTCCGGGAAACACGATCCCACAACTCCTCCGTATTTCAAGATTTTCTCCCTGCCATCAGAGGGGCAATCGGGCGGAGTTGCGTCTCATTCTGAATCCTATTATTCAGTGGATTACGGCTCTTTGCATCTTATTTCATTGGATACGGAATTGCGCGATGCAGCGGGGAACCAGGTGATGGATGGGAAAGGAGATCAGTACGATTGGTTAGCCAAAGACTTAGCTGCAAATCGCCTACCATTCACGATTGTCTATTTTCATAAGCCTCCGTATTCAAAAGGATCGCATGATTCGGACGTCGAGTCAGATATGAAAAATATGCGGGAGAAGGTTAATCCTCTTTTTGAGAAGTTTAATGTGGATGTAGTAGTAGCGGGTCATAGCCATGTCTATGAAAGGACGATGCCTTTGCGCGGACATTTTGGTGTAAATGATTCCTTCGATGCCGGGAAGCAGGTGGTGGCTACTGAAAAAGCACCTAACCAGTACGTGGTAGGCAAAAAAGGTCAAGGTGTGATTTATATCGTGAACGGTTCAGGGAGTAAATTAGGAGGAAGAGAACCGGGGTATCCGTTAAAATCGGCTGTTTACACAAATACGGAAATAGGAGGATCGATGATTTTCGATGTGTCGAAATCAATGCTGGATGCCAAATGGCTGGCCGCTGATGGCGTAGTAAGAGACCAGTTCGCGATAGAAAAGCAATAATATTAAATTGTAAAATCTGTTTCATCCCGGATAGCAAATCAACAACAGAGCCCTATATTTATTTTTCAAATAATCAAACATGAAATCAACCTTCCTATCTCTTCTTTTCTTGGGCTTAACCTTCGGGTCCTTCGCTCAATCGGATTTAAAATCACAATTAAATCAGAAGCGAGTTACCCTTCCGAATGGTTGGAAATTATCTCCGCACGGCTCGTCTGTTGCTTTGGGAGATTTACCCTTAAATGTAGTGGTTTCACCGGACCAGCGTTACCTGTTAGTTACTAATAATGGCCAAAGCGTTCAAAGCTTGCAACTAATCGATGCAGCCACTAATCAGGTTCTCGATTCACAAAAGCTACCTAAATCATGGTATGGCTTAAAAGTAGCAGGGGATAATAAAACCGTTTTTGTTTCCGGGGGCAATGATAACTGCATTCGGGTGTTTCACATAGTAGATGGAAAACTAGTAGAGCAAGAAAAGATTGCCTTAACAACTGAATTGAAGGCAATCATTTCTCCTACAGGTATTGAATTCGATGATGTAACCGGTATCTTATATGTAGTCACAAAGGATAATAATTCCTTATATGTTGTCGATGTCGCTAAAAAAGTGGTTCTAAGTGTTCACCCACTTCCAGGGGAGGCTTTTACGTGCTTATTGGACAAGAAGAAAGAGTTGTTGTATATTTCGGTGTGGGGAGCGCGTCAGATTCTTCCGTTTGAAATCAAAACGAAGACTTTTGCAAAGTCCATCGCCGTGGGAGATCACCCAAACGAGATGGTGCTGACGAAAAATGGCCAAGTTATGTTCGTGGCAAACTCGAATGATAATTCGGTTTCGGTGGTAGATTTGCGCGCGGGTAAAGAAATCGAAGTGTTAAATGCGGCGCTCGTGCCTAATGCATTGGAAGGTAGTTCGACAAACGGTTTGGCCTTATCCGCTAATGAAGAACGTTTGTATGTCTCCAATGCGGACAATAACTGCTTAGCGGTTTTTGAAGTAGAAAAACCGGGTCAATCTAAGTCGGTAGGTTTCATTCCGGTAGGCTGGTATCCGACGTCTTTGAAAGTAATCAAAGGAAAATTATATGTGGCCAATGGAAAAGGATTCACATCTTTTGCGAATCCGAAAGGCCCGAATCCGATTGCCAAAAAACAAACGGTTACCTACCAAAAATCAGATAATACCGCGACTGCCCCAAGTGAGTACATTGGTGGATTAATGAAGGGAACTATGTCCATTTTCAAAGAACCGACAGCGAAAGAATTAGCTATACTTTCTGAGGCGGTCTACTTAAATACTCCCTATAACAAGGATATCGAGATGAATGCTGCTGGGGAGAAGGGCAATCCGATCCCAATGAAAGTGGGCGATGCTTCACCGATAAAATACGTGTACTATATTTTAAAAGAAAACCGTACCTACGATCAG
>CAIVPV010000284.1 GCA_903907915.1 uncultured Cytophagaceae bacterium | reverse complement strand
GTAGTTAAACGAGGATACAACACCACCTAAAACTAATACCAAAGGGAAAATATAAGGACTGTGAAAGGCGATCCCAATGAAAAGCGTCACTAAGAGAATGATGACATACATGGGACCTGTAATGACCTTTTTGGCCATATACCAACCCGCCTGCAATATTAAGCCAATTCCGACGGGTAAGACATATTGCAGAATGGAATTATTACGCAAATACGTCATTCCAAATGCTGCCATAGTCATAATCAAAACAGCGGGCGTAATCCAGCAAAGTATAGTTAAATAAGCCAAGGAAGTCCCTCCCCTTTTCAAACCAATCGCGGTAATCATTTGTGTCGAGGTAGGTCCTGGCAGAACGGAGCAGAGCGCTTGAATTTCAAACAATTCTTCTTCGCTTAAATAAGCTCGTCTTTTGACTAATCTATCTAAAAAGAGTGCGAAATGAACTTGTGGTCCACCAAAAGAGGTGCAGGCTAAAATCAAGACATCCAGCAGGAAATCCCCGTGTTTTAGCCGCATACTTATGCCTTTTTAAGTCCTAATTCAATCAATCGCTCATTCAAAAACTCCCCTGCCGTCATATTTGTATATATTTTAGGAAATTCAGTGGAGACACAAGAAGGCAAGCAAGTTAAATCCATTTCAGAACGCGGATGCATAAAGAAGGGAATCGAATAACGCGAGTTACCCATTTTTTCGCGAGGCGGATTAACTACCCGGTGGATGGTCGATTTTAATTTATGATTCGTCAAACGATCTAACATATCCCCCACATTTACTACCACCTGATCAGGCAAAGCCGTTATTGGAATCCATTTGCCATCCATTCTCAATACTTCCAATCCTTCTGCAGAAGCTCCCATTAACAAGGTAATCAAGTTGATATCACCGTGAGCTGCAGCTCTCACCGCTCCTTCTGGCAAAGAATCAGGATTCAAAATTGGAAAATAATGAATCGCACGTAAAATGGAATTCCCGTTTTTTACTCGAGACTCAAAATAGTCTTCTGGCAAGTTTAAATAGAGCGCAATCGCCTGTAAAAGTGCCTTCCCTGCCGTCTCAAGTGTATGAAAGGCTTCGACCGTATATTGTTCAAAATTCGGATATTCTGTCGGAAAAACGTTAGCTGGGTATTCGGACCAAACCGAGTCCCCATCCTCCTTTAGAGGTTGACCTACGTGGTAAAACTCCTTTAAATCAGGTACAGTGAAGCCTTTAGCCGTTTCTTTTCTTTTCCCGATATAACCTCGTTGGCCTGCAATACCTTCAATTTCATAGGATTGCTTTAGTGTGTCAGGTGATTGAAAGAATTGTTCTACTTCAGAATACAAATTTGTCGTAAAGTTATTCGTCAAACCATGGCCCTTGATGGCCACAAAACCAATAGTATTAAAGGCTGAACCTAATTCTTGTACAAATTTCGCCTTGCGACTTGCATCGCCAGATAAGAAATCCGCTAGATCCAGCGAAGGAATTTCATCTAATAACATCTTATTTACTAAAGTTAGTTGATACAAAGTCCCAGTTAACTAGGTTCCAAAACGCTGCGATATAATCCGCGCGTTTGTTCATATACTTTAAGTAATACGCATGTTCCCACACGTCTAAGGCTAAAATGGGCTGTCCTTTCACCTCGGCAAGATCCATCAAAGGATTATCTTGATTAGGCGTAGACGAAATCACCAATTTCCCCTCTTTTTTAATTAACCAAGCCCAGCCCGAACCAAAACGAGAGGTCGCTGCCTTTGCAAATTCAGCCTTAAAAGCATCAAATGATCCGAAATCCGTATCAATTTGCTTTGCTAGGGCAGCTGAAGGTTTCGAACCTTTGGCAGGCGCTAACACATTCCAGAAAAAACTGTGATTCCAGTGTCCTCCCCCATTGTTACGTACCGCAACGGGTTGAGATGAAACTGAGCCCAAAATTTCCTCTATCGATTTAGTCGTTCCTGGCAAAGCCTTGTTTAAATTATCCACATAGGCTTTGTGGTGGCGATCATGGTGAATTTCCATTGTTAAACGATCGATATGAGGCTCTAAAGCGTCAAAAGCATAAGGCAAAGCTGGTAAGCTAAAAGAGTCTGCCACGGGTGAAGCAAAAGAAGGCAATACCACGCTAGCTCCCGCAAGAACTATCGATTTCTGTAAAAATTCCGCACGTTTCATCGTTTATTTGGTTAAATACTATTCGTAAACTATTCATACACAACTCGACCTACTATACTTCGGCCTAGCGTAATCTCATCCGTATATTCTAAATCACCACCGATCGGAATACCACGCGCAATCGTGGATAATTTAACGGGAAACTCCTTCAGTTTTTTAGTCAAATAAAAAGCCGTCGTATCCCCTTCCATCGTGGGACTTAATCCTAAAATCACTTCTGCCACCTTCCCTGATGCTACGCGAGCTACCAAGGTTTCGATCGTCAAATCCCCCGGCGAAATACCCGATAAAGGGGAAATAATCCCTCCTAGCACGTGATATAAGCCCATAAATTGACCAGTATTTTCAATCGCTAATACATCCCGTAAATCCTCTACCACACAAATAATACTCTCATCTCGCTTATGACTGGAACAAATACCGCATAAATCCCCATCTGAAATCATATGGCATTGTGGACAGTATTTCGTCTCTGTTCTTAATTGAACCACCGCGTGAGCTAATTGCAAAGACTGTGCTTCTGGGCGCTTCAAAAGATGTAAGGCTAATCGCAATGCCGATTTTTTACCTATTCCAGGCAGTTTAGAAATCTCTTCCACAGCCTGTTCGATCATCTTCGAAGGATAGTTATTCATCATACGCTTGCTTCAATTTCTGCTGAAATTCCTCTACGGCAAATCTCATTGCGCATGGACACTAATTCATCAAATCCACCCGTTTTCACACCGCATTTCCCTCTAAAATGAATCTGTAAAGTACATTGCTCCGCTTGTTGAGGCGTATGTTCACATACCTCAATTAAAGTCAAAATTACATATTCAAAGGAATTTACTTCATCATTATAGACAATCAGTTGATGGGCTTCGATCACCTCTTCCTCTACGAGGGTAGAAGTTTCTTCTTGCCATTTTTCCTGATTTTGAAAAGAAAAAGGTAGACGATAAATACTATCTACACAGAATTCCATATTTTTGATGAATTTGAAATCAAATTTAAAAAAAAATCCGTTCCAAACCTTATGTCTGTACAATTAGCTGGAGGAATTCTTGCCCTCTATTTTGGACTGCTATTAGCGATCTCCTATTTTACCTCGAGAGGTGCTGATACCCACGCCTTTTTTACAGCAAATCGCGAGTCCCCTTGGTGGCTGGTAGCCTTTGGAATGATCGGAACATCGATATCTGGTTTAACTTTCATTTCTGTTCCTGGAGCCGTAGGCAAGACCTATTTCACCTATTATCAAGTCATTTTAGGCCATTCCTTGGGTTATTTAACCATCGCATTGGTACTAATGCCCCTATATTATCGACTTAATTTGATTTCTATTTACGGTTATTTAGAAAAGCGCTT
>CAIVPV010000283.1 GCA_903907915.1 uncultured Cytophagaceae bacterium | reverse complement strand
GATGATGACATCATCTCTATGGGTGGAACATTCCAACGTTTGCATGATCAAGGACATGATGTACACGTAGCCTACCAAACAACAGGGAATATTGCTGTCGCAGATGATGAAGCCCTTCGCTTCGCCGAATTTGTTGTCGATTTCAATGAAAAATTCGAGAGTCCGAACGCAAAAGCAAATCGCATCTATAAGGAAGCCATTAAATTCTTACGAAATAAGCCTGATTCGGAAATTGACATTTCTTCCGTAAGAGAAATCAAAGGTTTGATCCGAAAAGGCGAAGCAAAAAATACGTGTCGATTCGTAGGGATCAAGAAAGAAAATGCGCATTTCCTAGAATTACCCTTCTATGAAACGGGAACCATCCGCAAGAAACCTATTGGGGAAAAAGATATTCAAATCGTCATGGATTTAATCGAAGAAATTCAGCCACACCAAATCTATGCTGCAGGAGACCTTGCTGACCCACATGGCACACATAAAGTATGCCTAGATGCAGTAATAGAGGCTGTTACTCGTTTAAAACACCGGGAATACATGAAGAATTGTTGGGTTTGGCTTTATAAAGGAGCCTGGGCAGAATGGGATATCGATCAAATCGAAATGGCCGTACCTATGTCACCTGATCAAGTTTTCAAAAAGAGAATGGGTATCTTCAAACACCAATCTCAAAAAGATGGCGTGGTGTTTCAGGGTGACGATTCGAGGGAGTTTTGGCAACGTGCAGAAGAAAGAAACCGCGCAACGGCTTCTATATACAATGCTTTAGGCCTCGCAGAATACGAGGCTATGGAAGCGTTTGTACGTTGGAAATTCTAATCTTTTAAGGCGGCGTACAAGATCTCCGCAGCATGCTTCGCATGCCGCTTCGTGCCGTCATGAATTTGATGACGACAACTTGTTCCCGACGCGACGATATCGACCTCTTCCGGCTGTGACCGCACGGTGGGAAACAAAACTAATTCACCGATTTGCATCGATAAATCGTAGTGCTCTTTCTCGTATCCAAAAGATCCAGCCATACCGCAACAGCCCGATGGAATTAACTGTACTTCAAAATTTTCTGGTAAGGATAGTGCCTTCTTCGCTGCCACCAGCGAAGAGATCGCCTTTTGCTGGCAGTGCCCATGCAATTTCATTAACTTTTTCTTTGAACTAAACGCTGCTGAAGTGATTCGCTTCGCATCCGCCTCGCGCGCAATAAACTCCTCTAATAAAAGCGTGTGCTTCGCTAATTCTTGCGCCCTATCCACCCATTCATCCGAAACTAAATCCGGATATTCGTCGCGGAAAGTTAAAATGGCAGACGGTTCTATACCCACCAAAGGGGTATTTTCTGAAATCAAAGACGACCACAAGCGCACATTTTGCATTGCTAAAACACGCGCTTCATCAAGCATTCCTTTGGACAAATAAGCTCTTCCAGAGATTGGATGAGG
This sequence comes from uncultured Cytophagaceae bacterium, assembly GCA_903907915.1. Classification (GTDB taxonomy): domain Bacteria; phylum Bacteroidota; class Bacteroidia; order Cytophagales; family Spirosomataceae; genus Aquirufa. Next base: position 6,203 of record CAIVPV010000283.1, on the reverse strand, counting down.
GATGGTTTTTACTTCATAGCCTAATCGCTCTAGCAATAAAACAGCTGTACGACCAATTTCGGCATCGTTAAAGTTCGTAAACTCATCTACAAATAAGTATACCGCCTTCTCTTGCACAGGGCTCCTGCGCGACTTTAACCAAGACCACAAAGTCTGCTTGGCCATCAAAGGCATCGTACGATCCGGGTGGAAGCCCACTACGGCATTCGAGATGCGGCGGATAGCCGGCGTACCCATCACCACGTTGTATAGAAAAGGAACGTAAGAGGCGAGATTCGATATTTTGGCAAAATTTCCTACTAGCCAAGAACGCAGAGGAAGCCCCTTTTCTTTTTGGTATTGATATAAGAACTCCATCTTTAATTTCGCCACATCCACATTCGATGGACACTCTGACTTACAGCCCTTACAAGCTAGGCAAAGATCCATTACTTCCTTTATCTCCTCATGTGCGAAACGATTCGGCTGCTCCGAATGAGTTAAAAACTCGCGTAGGATATTAGCGCGAGCTCTCGTCGTTTCTTTTTCGTTGCGCGTTGCCATGAAGGATGGACACATCGTCCCACCAGAAATAGGCGTCTTGCGGCAATCGCCAGAGCCATTGCATTGTTCCGCATGTTGCAGCACATCTTGACCCTGATACCGAAACGCTGTTTTAAATTCTGGCGTTTGTTGTCCGGCTTCGTAGCGCAAGAACGTATCCATCGGAGGAGTGTCCACAATCTTATTTGGGTTAAATATCCCCTTAGGGTCCCACCAAGACTTCAAATCCCGCATTAATTGGTAATTCTCCTCTCCCACCATCCAAGGGATAAATTCCCCTCTCAAACGTCCATCACCGTGCTCCCCCGAAAGAGAACCCTTGTATTTTTTCACTAATCGAGCAATCTCTTCCGCAATGTGACGGAATTGTTGATGGCCTTCTTTGGTCTTTAAATTAATGATCGGACGCAGGTGTAATTCTCCTGAACCTGCGTGAGCATAGTGTACACAATATAAATTATTGGCCTGAAGAATTTCATTAAATTCCGCAATAAAGGCAGGCAAATCATTGACATCGACCGCTGTATCTTCGATCACAGCCACCGCCTTTTCATCACCAGGAAGGTTAGATAATAAGCCCAAACCCGCTTTACGCAAATCCCAAACCTTCTTCACATCTCCACCCGTCACAAACGGAAAATGATATCCTAAACCTGCTGCGCGCATCGCCTCTTCACACGCCTTCGCCTGTAAAGCTAAATCCTCAGCTGAATCCGAACGTAATTCCACTACTAAGATCGCACCCGGATCACCTTCTACAAAGAATCGATTCAAGCTTTGTGCTGGATTCGCCTTCGTGCACTCTAAAATATAATGATCCATCAACTCAGAGGCTGACGGATTGAATTGCAAAGCGATCAGATTAGCTCGTAAGGCTTCATCAATGGTATTAAAATGACCACAAACCAAACCCAAATGTGCAGGAGGCAACACATCCACATGTAATTTAATCCGTGTGGCAAAGCAAAGCGTTCCTTCCGATCCAGAAAGCAAAGAACAAAAATTAAAGGGGACGTCTATTGACTCAAAAGCCTTCGTATGCAATAACATATCCACCGCATAACCTGTATTTCGGCGTCGAATACTTGGTTTCGGAAATTCCTCCGTAATATTCTTTTGATTAGTCGGATCCGATAAGGCCGCTAGGGTATTCTCATAGATACCATGCAATCGAGTCCCCTTTTTAAGAGATTTTATGGTCTCAAATGGGTCTTCAGCTTTAAAATTCACCGCCGTTCCATCTGATAAAAAACCTTCCACTTCTAACACATGATCCCGCGTAGAGCCATAGATAATCGAATTAGAGCCGCAAGCATTATTTCCCATCATGCCGCCGATCATCGCCCGGTTAGCTGTCGATGTTTCTGGGCCAAAAAACAAACCTTGCTTTTTTAATTCTACATTCAGCACATCGCGAACCACCCCTGGCTCCACCCAAACGTAGGATTCCTCCTTATTAACTTCTAAAATTCGATTAAAAAACTTCGATACGTCCACCACCAATGCCTTCCCTACCACTTGACCTGCTAGCGATGTGCCGGCCGTACGCGGTATCATAGGAATGGAATGTTGATTTGCAAACAAAATAATTTTCTCCAAATCTTCTTTCGACTCCGGAATCGCCACCCCTAAAGGCATCTCCCGATAGGCAGATGCATCCGTCGCATAGAGCGTTTTCATTACGGTGTCTGTGTAAAGAGATCCCTGCAAAGACAAGCCTAAGGTAGAAAGAAGTGATTCGGTCGTTTGGGTCGCCATGATTTATTTCTTAAACTGCAATTTACACAAAGCACTGATTAGTAGCAATTGAGCCACTATATAAGTACTCATTACCACGGTAGATATCATCGTAAAAGAATAATAAAACTTCCCAAAAGCCAAAACACTATCAGACACCACAAAGAAAAAGGCTCCCCAAACGATGGCAGGGTTTTTCAATCGAATCGCAAAATACAACATGGCCCCTAGCGCAAAAGCATATAGTGTAACCGGAATCTTCATAGCATCTGCTAGATGCGGATTTAAAAAGGCTAGAAAACTGAAGACATAAATCAGGATTCCTGCTAGTGGCTGGCGCGCATGAGCCGGTATCCAAGCCTTATCCTCTGTTTGGTGCGCAAAAAGGCGAATATAGCCCACCTGCATCACCAAAAATGAACCTAAACCCAATTGAAAATACAGAGGATTATCGCCTGGAAGCATCAAAAACACATCCCCTAGTAAGGCGAAAATAGCCGTAAAGAACATGGCTGGTTTTGGATTTTCCAGTGCAATATGCCCCATTAATAAAATAAGTAACAAAGGCTTCGTTACGTATCTAATTTCTGGGATACTGGGAAAAATCACGGGAGAGAAAAGCTCGAGAAGTGAATCAATAAAGAAGATTTTTATGAAAATATCTTTCATGTGTATCATGTCTAAAAGAGCAAAAAAAATCACTTAACATAAAATGCCAAGTGATTTTTTTATTTCAGATGGTTGAGGATCAAGATCCGCAAGCCTCACATGCCTCTGGATTATCCAAAGAACAAGTCATATCTGCTTTATTTTGATCATCACTCACGTCAAAACTTGCCGATGCTGCTTTCGCTGCTGCCTCTGAGTATTGCAATTCAGTTTCGTTCACTAAATTCGTTTGCTCGATAGCTGGCTCCGCTTGTTTCTCCACAGTGAACTTGATCGCATCCGTTGCCGCTTTCGTACGTAGGTAATACATACCCGTTTTCAAGCCTAGCTTCCAAGCATGGAAGTGCATTGATGTTAACTTACCGAAGTTCACATCTTGGATGTGGATATTTAAACTTTGAGATTGGCAAATATACGCTCCACGATCAGCTGCCATTTCTAAGATGGTCTTTTGCTTAATCTCCCAAACCGTTTTGTATAAGTCCTTCAAGTTTTGAGGAATTTCCGGAATGCTCTGAACTGAACCATTTGCGATGATCAATTTATTCTTCATGGAATCATTCCACAAGTTTAATTTGATCAAGTCTTTCAATAAGTGCTTGTTAACGATCGCGAACTCACCTGATAATACACGACGCGCGTAGATATTAGAAGTATAAGGCTCGAAACATTCGTTATTACCTAAGATTTGACTAGTAGAAGCCGTAGGCATAGGAGCAACTAATAAAGAGTTACGCACACCATTTTCTACCACTTTCGTACGTAAATCTTCCCAATCCCAGTTTCCTGAAGATGGAGTTACATTCCACATGTCGAATTGGAATATTCCTTTCGAGATAGGTGAACCTTCCCAAGTAGAGTAAGGACCTTCTACTTTCGCTAATTCCATCGATGTTTCCATCGATGCAAAATAGATCGTTTCGAAGATGTCTTTGTTCAATTGTTGCGCTTCCTCTGACTCAAATGGCATACGCAATAAAATGAACACATCGGCTAAACCTTGAACCCCTAATCCAATCGGACGGTGGCGCATGTTTGAATTCTCTGCCTCTTTAACTGGATAATAATTTACATCGATGATCTTATTCAAGTTGCGTGTCGCAATCTTAGTCACATCGTATAATTTCTTGTGATCGAAACGTAAAACACCGTTTTCGTCTGCGTTCACATATTTAGGTAAAGCTAATGACGCTAAATTACAAACCGCCACTTCGTCTTTTGCTGTATACTCAATAATCTCGGTACATAAGTTCGAAGACTTAATGGTACCTAGGTTCTTTTGATTAGACTTATTGTTCGCATGGTCTTTAAACAACATGTAAGGTGTTCCCGTCTCTGTTTGAGATTCAAGCACTTTAAACCATAAGTCTTGTGCTTTAACAACCGTACGCGCTTTCCCTGCTAATTCGTATTTTTCATACAAAGCTTCGAACTCTGCACCGTGTGTATCAGATAAACCTGGGCACTCATGAGGGCAGAATAATGACCACTCTTCGTTGCTCTCTACCCGCTTCATGAATAAATCTGGAATCCAAAGAGCGTAAAACAAGTCACGAGCACGCATTTCTTCTTTTCCGTGGTTCTTCTTCAATTCTAAGAATTCGAACACATCAGCATGCCAAGGCTCTAGGTAGATAGCAAAGCTTCCTTTGCGTTTTCCACCACCTTGATCTACGTAACGTGCTGTATCATTGAATACGCGTAACATGGGGATAATACCATTCGAAGTACCATTCGTTCCCTTGATATAAGAGCCCGTTGCACGGATGTTATGGATGCTTAATCCAATACCACCAGCTGACTGTGAAATCTTCGCTGTTTGCTTCAAGGTATCATAGATTCCTTCGATCGAATCATCCTGTACTGTTAGCAAGAAACAAGACGATAATTGAGGCTTCGGAGTACCTGCATTAAATAGGGTCGGAGTCGCATGAGTAAACCAACGCTCAGACAATAAATTATAGGTCTCAATGGCTGCGGCAATATCCGTATGGTGAATGCCTACCGCTACACGCATAAGCATGTGTTGAGGGCGTTCTGCGATTTGACCATCTAGCTTTAATAGATACGATTTTTCTAGGGTCTTAAATCCGAAATAGTCATAGCCAAAGTCACGGTCATAAATGATCGCTTCATCTAATTCAACCGCGTTATTTTTAATGATATCATACACCTCTTTAGAAAGAAGAGCTGCATTTTGTCCTGTCTTAGGATCAATGTACGTAAACAAACGTTTCATCGTGGCAGAGAACGACTTCAAGGTGTTCTTGTGCAAGTTAGAAACTGCGATACGAGCTGCTAGGACAGCATAATCAGGATGTTTAGTCGTCAAAGAGGCAGCTGTTTCAGCCGCTAAATTATCTAATTCAGTCGTTTTAACGCCATCAAACAAACCAGTGATCACTTTTCTGGCAACCTCTAGGGGTTGGACAAAAAATGGATCCAAGCTATAACTCAGCTTTTCTATTCTGGCGGTGATTTTGTCAAACTTTACTGATTCGCGACGACCGTCTCTTTTTACTACGTACATGTGTATCTATCTATTATAATTTAAAATTCGTAATCCCTATAAATGCAAAAACCAAACCACTAAAAGTAGACAATAGATTCCCTGCGTTAAGAGAATTTTTTTCTTAGCTTTTTGACTCTTTTTGAGCTAACAAATTGAGCGTGTGGCGGTTTTGTTTTTATGCTTTCCTAAACCAAAAACTGAATCATCTTTGGCTGATTGTGCTATTGGTAAAATTAGAAAAAAAGCGCGCTCTGTGCAAACTATTTTTTGGCCAAAAAAAAAGAAATAAAAGGGTGTATTTGAAATACCACATGCAAACCCCCTTCCCTCAATTAATTAGCCGTATTGCTTCTTTGAAAAGTACTAAAAAAATATTTTAAAAAAATTTAAAGCCGTTAATCCGCCTAGAATACTCCAAAATTTTGTTACTAAAAAATAGTTGGATATTAGAATACATTCTGTAATTTTGCATCCCTTATTGTAAGGTCCAAATATCCCCTTTGGAAAACATTATTTAAACAGGACGGCAGGGAATCGTCTCTTATCCATTATCATGAAAAAAGATATCCACCCAGAATACAAAGAAGTTGTATTTCACGATCTATCAGCTGATTACAAGTTTTTAACACGTTCATGTGTTGCTACTACAGAAACAACAGAATTCGAAGGAGCTACTTACCCAGTATACAAATTGGAGGTTTCATCTCAATCTCACCCATTCTATACAGGAAAGAACGTATTG
>CAIVPV010000282.1 GCA_903907915.1 uncultured Cytophagaceae bacterium | reverse complement strand
GTCCAGGCATCGATCTATTATTGCGTTCTGGTGTTTCTTTGGATTCTTTACGCCAAAGTATCGAACATTCCACCGCTTCAACTACCCGTTCTTCCTTTGATCGGGAAAACATGTTAAATATTCCTTTGACTAAACAGGCCGAAAAAGTGTTGCGTTTAACCTATTTGGAAGCGAAATATTTCAAGACCAATGTTGTGGAGACAGATCATTTATTGATGGCTGTTTTACGGGATGAGGATAATGTCGCGACTCAAGTTTTAGAGAAATACCAAGTCTATTATGATTTAATCAAAGAAATGGTTGAATTCCAATCAGGAAATGGTCAAGGATCTAATCCCAAATCAGGTTCAGATACAGACGATAATGACGATGATTCTCGCTTATATAGTGCGGGTTCTGGTTCTACAGGTGGGGCAAGTTCTGGTAGTACTACTGGATCTAAGCCTGGCGAAAAAAGTAAAACACCAGTTTTAGATAATTTTGGTCGTGATCTAACAAAGATTGCTGAAAATGGCAAATTAGATCCGATTGTAGGTCGTGAAAAAGAAATCGAACGGGTAGCGCAGATTTTATCGCGCCGCAAGAAAAATAACCCTATTTTAATCGGTGAACCTGGTGTGGGTAAAACAGCCATAGCGGAAGGTTTAGCCTTGCGCATCGTTCAGAAGAAAGTATCTCGAGTTCTTTTTGGTAAAAGAGTGGTTACGCTAGACATCGCTTCTTTAGTGGCTGGTACTAAATACCGCGGTCAATTCGAGGAGCGTATGAAAGCGGTGATGAATGAATTAGAGAAGTCGACAGATGTGATTCTTTTTATTGACGAACTGCATACAATAGTAGGTGCTGGTGGTGCATCAGGATCATTAGATGCCTCTAATATGTTTAAGCCAGCTTTAGCTCGTGGAGATATACAAGTTATTGGTGCTACTACCTTAGACGAATACCGTCAGTATATTGAAAAAGATGGTGCTTTAGCTCGTCGTTTCCAAACCGTTATGGTGGATGCTACTACCGTCGATGAAACGATCGAAATCTTACATAATATTAAAGATAAGTACGAAGATCACCACCATGTCTTGTACACGGAAGAGTCCATTATAGCCTCTGTGAAGCTTTCTGATCGGTATATTTCGGATCGTTTCTTGCCGGATAAAGCAATTGATGTGTTAGATGAGGTGGGTGCGCGTGTGCATATTTCTAATATCAATGTGCCGGAAGATATTGTGGCGCTAGAAGCTCAAATTGAAATCGTGAAGAAAGAGAAGAACCAAGTGGTGAAATCTCAGAAATATGAAGAAGCGGCGCAATTACGCGACCGGGAGAAGAAATTAATTGATCAATTAGAAGAATCAAAGGCCGCTTGGGAAGAAGACTCGAAGAAACAGAAGTTTACTGTTACTGAGGAGCATGTAGCGGAGGTAATCGCTCAAATGACGGGTATACCTGTAAATCGGGTAGCTGCGAAAGAAGGGGAGAAGTTGTTACAGATGGAAGATGAACTTGCTAAGCAAGTTATCGGCCAAACAGATGCCATAAAGAAATTAGTAAAGGCCATTCAACGTACGCGTGTAGGTTTAAAAGATCCGAAGAAACCGATTGGTTCATTTATCTTTTTAGGTCCTACAGGGGTAGGTAAGACAGAGATGGCTAAAGTTTTGGCCACGTATTTATTTGATAAGGAGGATGCGCTAGTTCGTATTGATATGAGTGAATACATGGAGAAGTTCAGTGTATCTCGTTTAGTAGGAGCGCCTCCGGGCTACGTGGGTTATGAAGAAGGAGGTCAATTGACGGAAAAGATTCGTCGTAAACCTTATGCGGTGGTTCTATTAGATGAGATCGAGAAGGCCCATCCGGATGTATTCAATTTATTGCTACAAGTTTTAGATGATGGTATTTTAACAGATGGTTTAGGTCGTCGAGTTGATTTCAGGAATACCATTATCATTATGACTTCTAATATTGGAGCGCGTGATTTGAAGGATTTTGGTTCTGGAATTGGATTCTCGACTAAATCTAAGGTGGATAATTTGGATGAATATGCGAAGACCACTATTCAAAATGCATTGAAAAAGGCTTTTGCACCAGAGTTTATTAACCG
>CAIVPV010000281.1 GCA_903907915.1 uncultured Cytophagaceae bacterium | reverse complement strand
AATTGCGCCTTTTTTGATACCACCTTTATTCTTTGTGCTTTATGCTCTATGCTTTAAATTAAGAATGTAACGCCCTCTTCGCCGTTGCCGCTAAGCAAGCCTCTTTCAAAGCCTCCGTATACGTCGGGTGCGCGTGAGACATGCGAGCTAAATCTTCTGCCGAGGCACGGTATTCCATCGCCACAACAGCTTCAGCAATGATATCTGCGGCACGAGCGCCAATGATGTGAACACCTAAGATCTCATCCGTTGTTGCGTCAGCTAACACTTTCGCTAAACCATCCACATCACCCGATGCAATCGCACGACCTAAGGCCTTGAATGGGAATGAACCCTCTTTATATGCGATTCCAGCAGCTTTTAATTCTTGTTCTGTCTTTCCTACAGCAGCTACTTCTGGCCACGTGTAAACTACACCAGGAATTAAGTTGTAGTTGATGTGCGGTTTTTGACCGGCAATTACTTCCGCTACAAAAGTTCCTTCTTCTTCCGCTTTGTGTGCTAACATGGCACCACGAACGACGTCACCAATCGCATAAATGCCTTGAACCGAAGTTTGAAGGGTGTGCTCATCTACCGCAACACGACCACGCTCATCAGCTGTTAAACCAGCCGCAGCCAAGTTTAAACCATCCGTGTAAGGACGACGACCGATACAAACAAGGCAATAATCACCTTTGATCTCTACTTCTTTCCCAGCTGAATCTTGTGCTTTTACCGTCACTTCTTTGCCTTTAACGGCAGCTGAAGTCACTTTGTGAGATAGGTAGAATTCGGCGCCCATTTTGGCAATCGACTTCTGTAATTCCTTTCCCATCGTCTTATCCATTGTCGGAATCATGCTATCCGCAAATTCGATGAAAGAGACTTTAGAGCCTAGACGAGCATAAACAGATCCTAATTCTGCACCAATTACACCGGCTCCGATTACGATCAAATGCTTAGGAATTTCTGTCATCTTCAAGGCTTCAGTCGACGTGATGATACGCTCTTTATCCACAGGAATAAAAGGTAAGATCGTCGGCTTAGAACCTGTAGCGATGATGGTATTTTTAGCAGAGATAACTTCTGACGAACCATCTTCTTTGGTCACTTTCACCGTTTTAGCGGAGTCAAATGAACCCAAACCGTGGAAAGTCGTGATCTTGTTTTTCTTCATCAAATACGAGATACCTACATTCAAATTCGAAACCACACCCGCTTTACGCTTGATCATTTGGCCCAAATTTACTTTCGGTTTAGCGATTTCGATTCCGTGCTCTTGGAAGCTATGAACGGCATTATAATAATGCTCAGACGAGTCCAAAAGCGCTTTGGAAGGAATGCATCCCACATTTAAACAGGTTCCTCCCATCACGGTATATTTCTCAATGATGGCTACTTTGAACCCTAATTGAGCCGAACGGATCGCCGAAACATATCCACCTGGACCAGAACCAATAACTACTACATCAAATTCTTGCATATAGGCAATTGAAAGCGAATAGGCCCGCTAAGGCCTATTCTGTTAATTAAATATCTAATAATAAACGAGCTGGATCTTCTAATAATTGCTTTAAACGAACTAAGAAGCTAACCGACTCACGACCATCGATAATGCGGTGATCATAAGACAAGGCAAGGTACATAATCGGACGAATAACAATTTGACCCTCTACTACCACGGCACGTTCCACAATATTATGCATACCTAAAATGGCAACTTGTGGTGCGTTAATAATCGGTGTAGAAAGCATCGAGCCGAATACCCCACCATTCGTAATGGTAAACGTACCTCCACTCATTTCTTCTAAACTCAATTTATTCTCGCGTGCCTTACCAGCTAAACGAGCCACTTCAGATTCAATACCCGCCAGCGACAAATTCTCAGCAGAGCGAATCACAGGAACGACTAGACCTTTCGGCGCAGATACCGCAATCGAAATATCACAATAATCGTGGAAGACGATTTCCTCGCCATCTATTTTAGCATTCACTGATGGATACTCTTTTAGAGCAACGCAAACAGCTTTTGTAAAGAAGGACATAAAGCCTAAACCTACCCCATGCTTCTCTTTGAATTTATCTTTGTATTTACCGCGAAGATCCATCACTGGCTTCATGTCCACTTCGTTAAACGTAGTTAACATCGCTGTTTCATTCTTCACTGCCACTAAACGACGAGCCACTGTTTTTCGCAAGGAGCTCATTTTTTCGCGACGTGTACGTTCAGATGTCACTGCTGGTGCTGCCACAGCTGCCGGTGCTGCCACAGCTGCCGGTGCAGAAACGCTTGCTTGCGTAGCTGATACCGCATCCTCTTTCGTAATGCGACCACCTACGCCAGAACCTGCTACGGAAGCAGCGGCGATTCCTTTTTCATCTAATATTTTAGCTGCTGCTGGCGATGGATGACCTGCGGCATAAGAAGAAGAATCCCCCACGGAAACGGCTGGAGCTGCTGGTGCAGACGGCGCTGCTGCTGGAGCAGGAACTGCTGCAGCTACTGAACCACTTACCGTGATTTTCGCTAAAATTCCACCAATCGGCACCACAGCGCCTGGCTGAGCAATTACCTCTAAAATACCCGCTGATTCAGCCGGTAATTCAAAAGTCGCTTTATCTGATTCTAATTCACAAAGTACCTCGTCTAAAGAAACGCTATCCCCTGTTTTTTTATTCCAAACAGAAACCGTCACTTCCGTGATAGACTCCCCCACCGCTGGAACTTTAATTTCTAACACAGACGAAGGACCCGCCGCCACAACTGGAGCAGGAGCAGGAACCGAAGCCACAGGCGCTGGTGCCGCCACAGCTGCTGCTGGAACAGCTACAGCTGCCGCGGGTGCAGCATCTGCCACCGTCACTGAAGCTGTTGCTCCACCTGCCTCAATCGTACAGATGATCGCACCTATCGGAAGGACATCGCCTTCTTTAGCCACAATATGCAACACGCCTTCCGCCTCTGCAGGCAATTCAAAGGTCGCTTTGTCCGATTCTAATTCGCACAAAACCTCGTCTAACTTCACATGATCGCCTTCCTTCTTATTCCAAGTAGCAACGGTCACTTCCGTAATTGACTCCCCCACTGCGGGTACTTTCATTTCTATAGCCATGATAATTCTATTATTCGAATGCTTTGTTAATCAGGTTTGCTTGCTCTACGCCATGCACTTTTAAGAATCCAGTCGCAGGAGAAGCAGATTTTTTACGCGCTACTAAACCTTTGAATTTAGCCCAGCCAAATTCTCGAATCACATACGACCAGTAGCCCATGTTTTCCGGTTCTTCCTGAACAAAATACACATCAGCGCCTTTGTATTTCGCTAATTCAGCGTCCACTTGTTTCGTAGGGAATGGGTGTAATTGTTCCAAACGAACAATGGCCACATCCTTACGCTTATCTTTTTCTTGGCGATCTAAAAGGTCAAAATACACTTTACCTGAGCAAAGTAATACTTTTTTCACTTTGGCCTTATCTACAAAGCTATCACCGATTACCTCTTGAAATTTACCTTTCGTAAACTCTTCGATGGGCGAAACCACTTTCGGGTGACGGAAGATTGACTTAGGAGACATCACCACTAATGGCTTGCGGAAATCCCAAGTCAATTGACGACGTAAGGCGTGGAATATGTTGGCTGGCGTGGTTAAATTAGCCACGATCATATTATTCTCGGCTGACAACTGCAAGAAACGCTCTGGACGCGCATTCGAGTGTTCTGGACCTTGCCCCTCATATCCGTGAGGCAATAACATCACTAAACCATTTTGTGTCCCCCACTTCGATTCGTGTGACGAAACGAATTGGTCAATCATGGTTTGGGCGCCATTTGCAAAATCTCCAAATTGAGCTTCCCAAATCACTAAAGCATCTGGATTAGCTAAGGCATAACCGAATTCAAAACCTAAAACACCGTACTCAGAAAGTAAGGAATTGTAGATTTGGGCTTGCTCCTGACCTTCTTTGATGTGATTTAAAGAGTTATAATTCTCATTCGTGTTCGCGTCGTGTAAAACCGCATGACGGTGAGAGAAGGTACCACGTTGCACATCTTGACCTGATAAACGAACCGGTTTCCCTTCTAAAAGAAGCGAACCATAGGCTAATAATTCAGCCGTAGCCCAATTTAATTGGCCTGTTGAAAAATATCCTTTGCGATCTGCGATTACTTTCTCGATTTGCTTTAAAGCTGTATAACCTTTTGGCAAAGTCGTTAAAGCTTTAGCCACTTGATCCACCACCTCTTTCGTAATCGAAGTTTTAGGGGATGAATCAAAATCAGATTCATTCGAGAATCGTAAAGCTGACCAGCGGTTATCTAGTTTCAATGGAACATAAGGTGGGCTTACTTTTTGCTTCACCATATCTAAACGAGCTTGTAATTCTGCTTTAAAAGCTGAATCCATTTCCTCGGCTAATTTCGCCTCGATCTCGCCGTTCTTGATTAATTGTTGTGTGTAAACCTCGCGTGGGTTTGGATGATTCGTGATGTTAGCATACAAAGTAGGCTGGGTAAAACGAGGCTCATCTGATTCATTGTGACCATTACGGCGGTAACAAACCATATCCACAAATACATCGCGGTTAAATTCTTGACGGTATTCTGCGGCCATACGAGACACAAATACTACCGCTTCTGGATCATCTCCATTCACATGGAATACGGGGGAATCGATGATCTTAGCTACATCCGTACAATAAATCGCCGAACGTGCATCTTCAAAATCTGTTGTAAAACCAACTTGGTTATTAATCACAAAGTGAATCGTACCACCCGTGCTGTATCCTGATAATTTCGCCATCTGAGTTACCTCATAAACGATACCCTGGCCCGCTACAGCTGCGTCCCCGTGAATTAAAATCGGTAATACTTTATCGTAATCTCCTGCATAATGCGCATCCGCACTCGCCCGACAGAAACCTTCCACTAAGGGATTAACTGCCTCTAAGTGTGATGGATTAGGTGCTAATTTTAAAGAAATTTCACTTCCTTTTGGAGAAATATGCTTACTAGAATAGCCTAAATGGTATTTTACGTCGCCATCGCCGTGTATCTCATTCGGAACATTTCCTTCGAAACCATCAAAGATAGATTCGTAAGATTTGTGCATAATGTTTGCCAAAACATTTAAACGACCTCTATGCGCCATTCCGATCATCGCCTCTTTCACACCCGCATCAGCTGCCACATTAATTATGGCATCTAAACCGGCAATCGTACTTTCTCCACCTTCTAGTCCGAAACGCTTTTGGCCTAAATATTTTGTACCTAAGAAATTTTCAAAAACAACTGCCTCATTCATCTTCTGAAGAATATGTTTCTTCTCCTCAAAAGTAGGTTTGAAGGAAAGCGCTTCCTTTTCAATCTTATTACGCAACCATTCTTTTTGTTCAACGTCACGAATATAGGAATATTCAAAGCCTACACTTCCCGCATAAATAGTATGCAAAGCTGCTTGAATAGTTCGTAAGGTCGCTGCGCCTAGGCCCATAAACGAACCTGCTTGAAAAACGGTATCTAAATCAGCGTCAGACAAAGAATAGTCCACCAAGTCTAAACGTGGCTTGCGATCCTTTCGCTCTCGAACGGGATTGGTTTTAGATAATAAGTGTCCTCTAGAACGGAAAGCCTTAATCAAGGAGATAACAGCCATTT
>CAIVPV010000280.1 GCA_903907915.1 uncultured Cytophagaceae bacterium | reverse complement strand
GTGAACGGAACCTATGAAACGCGCGGTTTTTCGATCTCCAATAAGACGACGGGTGGCTGGAGTGTTCCAGTGAAAATCGATATTCCAGGTTACGAGCAGTTAAGTAAAGGGAAAAATGAATATGGCTATTTAACGATGGACGGGAAGGCCATTCTTTTAGCTTTTGCTCGAAAGAAAAATAGTGAAGATGACGATTTATATGTGAGTTTTTATGAGGACGGTCGCTGGTCTCGTCCCATGGATTTAGGGGAGGGGATTAATACCAAATATTCAGAGACAACTCCATTCCTATCGGCGGATGGGAAAACACTTTATTTCTCCTCGGATCGTCCGGGTGGTCAAGGTAGTCAAGATATTTACCTGACGCGCCGACTAGATGATACCTGGCAAAATTGGCGCAAGCCCCAAAACCTAGGTTCCCCCATCAACACGGAAGAGTACGATGCCTATTATTCGATCGCAGCGAAAGGCGATTATGCCTATTTCATGTCGGGGAAGGCATCGCTGGGGAAGAAGGATATATTTCGACTTTCAATCGAGTCGCCTCCTGGCGGAGGCCCAGTCAAAGAGTCCGGAGGGAAGGACTCAGGCGGGAAAATGGGCAATGCCCCGTCGGATGCAGCGATGGGCGATAGTCGTTTTGGGAATTCGTCTACTCGTTCGGTTACTTCACAAGAATCGGATCCAGTGGTTTTATTATCAGGAACGGTTTTGAATCAGCAAACAGGAAAGGTTCCCGAGGATGCAACGATTACCTATGAGGATTTATCGAATGGAAAAGTATTGGGACAGGCGAAGCCAGATCCGTCCTCGGGTAAATATAAATTAGTGCTTCCTTATGGCAAGAATTATGGAATTACGGCGAAGGCCAAAGGCCTAATTCCAGCTTCCACAAACCTAGACTTATCCACGATGAAAGGTCGTTACCTGGAATTAGATGACCGCGATTTATCGATGGTGCCACTAGTGAAGGGAAATACGGCGACTATCAATAACCTCTTCTTTGACCTAGGAAAGGCGGCATTAAAACCAGAATCGGAACCGGAATTAAAACGAATTTTGCAGGTAATGAAGGAGAATAAAGCCTTGGTCATTGAGATTAGTGGTCATACGGATAACACGGGATCGGATGAAATCAATAATAAACTATCCTTAGAGCGCGCAAATGCGGTGAAGGATTACTTGTTAAATGGATTGATTGAATCAACTCGTATTCGAACTAAAGGCTATGGTAAGTCGAAGCCTAAGGCAGATAATGCCACAGAAGAAGGTCGTCAAATCAATCGTCGCGTCGAAATAGAAATTTTATAAAATGGAGCCAAATAAGAATTGGATATACGTGCCATCACCACCGGCAGCGGAGGTGGAGGCTTTAGGGGAGGCTTTGGCATTAAAGAATCCGTATTTTTTATCTTTACTAGTTTCGCGAGGCATAAAAACCTTCGATCAGGTAAAGGATTTCATGGTTCCAGAGATCAGCCAGCTACATGATCCATTCCTCATGAAGGATATGGACAAAGCGGTGGAGCGCCTCAGTCTGGCGCTAGAATCTGGCGAAAAGATCTTAATATATGGTGATTATGACGTGGATGGAACCACGGCCGTTACGCTAGTTTACAGTTATTTGGCCGGTATTTTAGGGGCAGATTGCGACTACTATATCCCTGATCGCTATGCGGAAGGTTATGGAGTGTCTCAGGCAGGAATTCAATACGCGTTAGATAACATCTATACCCTTATTATCTCTCTTGACTGCGGTATCAAAGCCCACGAACGCGTTGCCTGGTGCAACGAAAATGGAATTGATTTTATTATCTGTGATCACCATTTGCCTGATGCGACTCTTCCAGATGCGGTTGCGGTTTTAGATCCCAAACGCAAAGATTGCCCTTATCCCTTCAAAGAATTAACGGGAGCTGGTGTCGGGTTTAAATTGATGATGGCTTTTGCGATTGCAAACGATCTAGAACTCGACCCTTTATGGGAGTCAGTAGATCTGTTAGCTTGCAGTATTGCGGCGGATATTGTACCCATGAATGGGGAAAACCGGGTGTTGGCCTTTTTTGGTTTAGCTAAATTAGGATCGAATCCATGCCCAGGTTTAGGCTATTTATTGAAGAAGGCCATGAAAAAAGCGCCTATTCAAATTTCAGATATTGTATTTTCGATTTCACCCATTATCAATGCGGCGGGTCGAATGGATCATGCGCATGGGGCGGTGAAATTAATGCTAGCATCAGATGATCAGGAAGCGGAGGCATTAGCGGAAGCGGTTATGCAGCAGAATTTGGATCGCCGGGTGGTGGAGAAAGAGATTGTTTCGCAGGCTCTGGCGATGTTTGAAGGGAATGAATTTTTGTTGTCTGCTCTAAGTACGGTCTTATTTAATCCTGCTTGGCATAAGGGCGTCGTAGGAATTGTGGCGAGCAAAATCCAGGATCAGTATTTTAGACCTACCATTATTTTAACCGAATCGCATGGGCAATTAGTAGGATCAGCTCGTTCTGTGAGAGGCTTCGATGTGCACCACGCTTTAGAACAATGTGCGGATTTATTGGAGCAATTTGGCGGGCATACGCACGCTGCGGGATTACATTTGAAGCCGGAGAATTTGCAGGCGTTTATTGAAAAATTTGAAGGGATTGCGCAGCTGGGTTTAGCGAATATTTCGCCAAGGGCAGATTTGCCGGTCGATTTGCAGATTCCTTTAGAGGCTTTGAGCTTGTCTTTTTATGATAAACTATTGGTTCGCCTGTCGCCCTATGGCCCAGGTAATATGCTGCCAAATTTTGTATCAGGGCCTGTTTTTGTAACGGCAAGGCCATTTGTGATGAAGGAAGAGCACCTTAAGATATATGTGGGATCGACTCCCGATGAACGGGGTTTAGAGGTGGTGGGTTTTGGGATGAAGGCGGATTTTTATGAAGGGTTGTGTGCCGCTTATGAGCAAAGATTGCCTATCCAATTAGTGTATCATTTGGAGGTAAATGAATACAAGGGAAATCGGACTTTGCAATTACGGGCATTGGACTTTGCGACATTCAAATAAAAAGTATAATTTTAGTTATAACCAAAATAATCAAGATGAAAAAAGTACTCAATTTTTTACCTTCAGTTCTCTTAGGAGCCTTGTTCCTATATGGAGGATTAAGTTATTTTTTACCCATCGGAGGAACACTACCTTTTACAGGGGATGCCGCTTCTTATTATAAATTATTAGATT
>CAIVPV010000279.1 GCA_903907915.1 uncultured Cytophagaceae bacterium | reverse complement strand
GCTGGATTTAGAACCCACATAGAAACTTCAGGCGTTGCATCTGAAATTACAGGTGTTTGGGATTGGATATGTTTCTCACCTAAAAAATTCAAGGCTCCTAACGCGGACATTTTGGCCATCACCAATGAATTAAAAGTGGTGGTTAATCACCCATCTGACATTCCTTGGGCACAAGATTGGGCTATGAAATTACCTGCAACAGCTGCATTATATTTGCAACCCGAGTGGTCGAAGCAAGATCAAATGAATCCCCTTATTGTGGATTTCGTGAAAGCGAATCCGACGTGGCGGATTTCGGTTCAAACGCATAAATTTTTGCAAATTCCTTAATCTGTATACCACAAAAAAAAGCCCCCGATTTAGGAGGCTTTTCTATTTTATAAAGGTTACTTATCGTTTCGCGATATCGACAAATGCACGCGCAGGAGAACCTACGTAGATTTGACGAGGACGACCGATAGGCTCTTTGTTTGTCATCATTTCTTGGTGTTGAGAAATCCAACCTGGAAGACGTCCGATCGCAAATAAGATCGTAAACATATCCGTAGGAATGCCCAAAGCGCGGTAAATGATACCTGAGTAGAAATCTACGTTCGGGTATAATTTACGAGCTACGAAATACTCATCACTTAAAGCGGCCGCTTCTAATTCTTGTGCAATCGTTAAAACAGGATCTTTAACGCCTAAAGCCGTTAAAACATCATCCGCAGCTACCTTAATAATACGGGCACGTGGATCAAAGTTCTTATAAACGCGGTGTCCAAAACCCATCAAACGAAAGCCCGACGTCTTGTCTTTCGCCATCGCAATGAATTTAGATGTTTCACCACCCGCTTGCTTGATCTCTTCTAACATCTCAATTACCGCTTGGTTTGCACCACCGTGTAGTGGACCAAATAAAGCTAGAATTCCACCTGAAATACTAGAGAATAAACTCGCGTGAGACGAACCAATCAAACGAACTGTAGACGTTGAGCAGTTTTGCTCGTGATCTGCGTGTAAGATTAATAATTTGTTCAAAGCCTTAGAAACGATCGGATCTACTTTGTAATCTTCGCCTGGTTTAGCGAACATCATTTTCAAGAAATTGGAGCAATAGTCCAACGATTGATCCGGAGCTACTAATGCTTCGCCAATTGATTTCTTGTAGTTCCAAGCCGCGAAAATAGGCAAGGCAGCGATCAAACGTAAGATGTTTTCTTTAGTATCCGCTGGATTATATTGACCTTCCATCAAACCCACAAGAGCAGATAATTCGCTCATCGGGTGTGTAGAAGACGGAATAACTTGTTCAATTTTCAACAATGCTTCGTTCGTCACCGTGTATTGCTTCACCGCATCTTCGAAGGCATCTAATTGAGCTTGTGTAGGCAATTCGCCATTTAATAATAAATAAGCCACTTCTAAGAAGCTAGCTTTATCGGCTAACTCTTCGATGCTATAACCACAATGTCTCAGAATTCCTTCTTCACCATCTAAAAAAGTAATCGCACTTTTTGTTGCACCCGTGTTCTTATAACCTGGGTCGTAGGTAACGTATCCAGATAAGTCGCGAAGTTTTGCAATGTCGATCGCCTTTTCATTTTCAGTTCCTACGAAGGTAGGTAATTCGAAGGTTTGGCCATCTAGGTTAACAATAGCATTTTGGGACATAGTAGTAGTAAGCTTATAAAATTCAAGCCACTAAGATAATACGTAATTCTTAAAGGAGTATTACCTTTACCAATTCATAACAATTTAATTAATTATAGACAATTTTTTCTTCTAATATTTCAATATAATTCGCATTTCATGCCTCAACTACCGGAATTGATCCAAAATTACGCCTTCACATCAAAGGAACGCTTTCTTGAATATGTCCAAATAGACACTCAATCAGACCCTCATTCAAGCAGCAGTCCCACGACAGAGAAGCAAAAAGATCTAGGTAAGGTTTTAGTTAAAGAACTGCAGGCACTTGGAATTAACAATGCTCACCTAGATGAAAATGGCTATATATATGCGCACTTAGCTTCCAATGTGTCACATGAAGTTCCAGGACTTTGCTTCTGCGCCCACCTGGATACTTCCCCCGATTGCTCTGGTTCATCAGTCAAACCCATCGTCCATTCGTATTACCACGGACAAGATTTGGTTTTACCAGATGACCCCACCATCATCATTCGATTAGCTGATCATCCAGATTTAGGAGAGCAAGTGGGAAATGACATCATAACAGCTAGTGGTTTAACTCTACTAGGGGCTGATAACAAGGCGGGTGTTGCAGAAATTATGGACGTTGCGGCCTTTTATTTTACTCATCCAGAAGTGCCTCATGGACCCATAACAATCCTTTTTACGCCGGATGAAGAAGTGGGTCGTGGCACAGACCACGTAGATATGAAGAAGATTAAGGCCAAATATGGGTATACCTTAGACGGAGAAAAGCGCGGACATTTAGAAAATGAGACCTTCTCTGCCGATGGATTTGTAGTTAAAATTCAGGGCGTTTCACAGCACCCTGGTTTTGCCAAAGGCCGAATGGAAAGTGCTCTCAAAATCGCCGCAGATATCATCCAAAACCTTCCTAAAGATCATCTAAGCCCAGAATCCACCGAAGGGAAAGAAGGCTTCATTCATCCCACAGACATTACGGGTAGCGTAGAAGAAGCAACGATCGAATTCATTATCCGCGATTTTGAGACCGAAAAACTGCGCGAATACGGATTCATTATTCAACAGATTACCGAAATGGTTTTGCGCAAATACCCGAATTCTACTGCCACATATACGCAAACCGAACAATACCGAAACATGAACGAAATACTAGTCAATCATCCTGAATGCATTGATTTAGCGATGGAAGCCATGAAATTAGCTGGCCTGAAAGCCGAAACTACCAGCATCCGCGGTGGCACCGACGGTTCCCGCTTAACTTTCATGGGATTACCTTGTCCCAATATCTTCGCTGGGGAACACGCTTTCCACAGTAAGCAAGAATGGGTTTCCGTTCAGGATATGCAGAAGGCGACGGAGACGGTGCTTTATTTGGTTGATTTGTTTCAAAACCGCACAGCGGTTTAAACAAATCAATTTTCAAAGAGCAAAGTTCAAAGTTCAAAGTTCAAAGATGGAATCCCCTGCGGGGATGAATTCAGAAATGTTTTTTTTACAATATTTCTTCTCTCTACTCTATAATCTAAACTCTAAATATATTGCAAAG
>CAIVPV010000278.1 GCA_903907915.1 uncultured Cytophagaceae bacterium | reverse complement strand
ATTCTTAGCCTCATGCAAATTGCGTGCGATCTCTAACAAGACGCCTACGCCACTCGCACCATCATTCGCCGCATCGATGGGCTCGTTCTTACGTACCGAATCTTTGTCCGCAATACTGCGAGCATCCCAGTGGGCGGCTAATAGTATACGTTTTGCGATGGTTGGTTGAAATTGGGCGATGATATTCGTGCCTTGTAATTTTTTGCCGTCATAGCGGAAAGCCGTAAAAGGCTGCTCAGTCACGGTCCAGCCGTAAGATTTCAATTTGGCAACTAAAAACTTCTGAGTATTTTGACTCGCCTCAGAACCCGGAATACGCGGGCCAAACGCAACTTGCTGAGCCACAAATGCATAGGCAGAATCCGCCTTAAAATCTGGGCTTTCAACAAGAGTGACTTCCGCGGCAGGTACCTCGGAAGCAGGCTTCCACAAAATATAGCCACCGCCTAAAGCGAAAGCGAGTAATAAAAAGAGGGCTATGCGAGAACGGTTCATCTGAAAAGGCTGAAAAACAAGCTCAAAGGTAGCAATAGAATGCCGAATTAGGAATTAAGAAATCAATAATGTGTACCTTGCGGGATAATTTGAATTGAAATACCATGTCATCCCCTAAGGAACAGAAATTTTTGAGCGGCTTGAAGGCTGAAATCCTGGAGTTTTTTGAATTAAACGATTACCGTTCGTATTCGTTGAATCAGCTACACAAGGCTTTTGCCATTCGTGATCGTAAAACGAAGGAGATTTATTCTGATCTAGTGGCAAAATTAGTCACGGAAAATCGCTTGATTCGCCACGATGATGGTAATATTCGATTTGATAATGAATCTTTCCAAATAAAAGGACGCGTCGATCACGTAAATTCTCGTTTTGCCTTTGTGATTCCAGAAGAAGGAGGCAAAGATATTTGGATTGCAACAGGGGATTTAAAGAATGCCAAAGACGGGGACAAAGTACTCGTCCAAGCACGCAGACCTTCAGAAAAGAGAAAAAATGACCGTCCGGAAGGAGAGGTAATTGAAATAATTGAACGCCGTTCAGCAGAATTAGTGGGAGTCATTCAAGTGACGCCACATTATTCCTTTTTAATTCCAGATTCGAAGAAAATCTACGAAGATATTTACCTGCCTAAGTTCGAAATCAAGAACGCAAAGCATCTAGATAAAGTAATCGTAGAGGTAACTCGCTGGGGTTCAGATGGGAAAAAGGCCGAAGGACGCGTCACCAAAGTATTAGGTAAGGCAGGGGAGAATGATACGGAGATGCACTCGATTTTAGCCGAGTATGGCCTACCTTATGATTTTCCAGAAGAGGTAGAAAAGGCGGCGGCCTCGATTCTGGTTCAAATACCAGCAACAGAAATTAAGAAGCGCAAAGACATGCGCAAAATCTTGACCTTTACGATCGACCCGATTGATGCAAAGGATTTTGATGATGCGATCTCTTACCAAAAACTCAAGAATGGTAACACCGAAATCGGGGTTCACATCGCCGACGTTTCACACTATGTAAAACCCGGATCTGTCCTTGACATCGAGGCCTACAAGCGGGCTACCTCGGTTTACCTGGTGGACCGCGTGGTGCCGATGTTACCGGAAAAGCTTTCGAATGGCCTATGTTCTCTTCGTCCAAACGAAGACAAATTGACCTTCTCGGCCGTTTTTGAATTAGATGCGAACGATACCATCGTGAAAGAATGGTTTGGCCGTACTGTGATCCACTCGGATCGCCGTTTTGCTTACGAACAAGCACAAGAATTAATCGAAAATGATTCAGATGATGTGTTAGTGCCGGTTATTAGGGACTTGAATCGCATTGCCAAAAGCTTCCGTAAACTTCGTTTCGAGCACGGTTCTGTGAACTTCGAAACGGCGGAGGTTCGCTTCGAATTGGATGAGAACGGCAAGCCGATCGGAGTCTATCCTCGTATTCGCAAGGATGCGCATAAATTGATTGAAGAGTTTATGCTTTTGGCCAACAAAAGAGTGGCAGAATACGTCTTCCATAAGAAAAAAGACGAGCCTAAAAACACGATGGTGTACCGTATTCACGAAGCACCGGATCCAGAAAAATTGCAGGTATTCTCGTCATTCGCGAAGAAATTCGGCTACCAAGTAACGACCGACCCTCAACACGTTAGCAAATCGTTTAACGCCTTGATGGAAAATATCGAAGGCAAAGGCGAAGAGCGCGTATTGCAGAGTTTAGCTGTTCGTACGATGTCTAAAGCCCGTTATAGCACCGATCCTGTGGGTCACTTTGGCCTAGCATTTCCGTTCTATTCGCACTTTACGAGCCCGATTCGCCGTTACCCAGATGTAATGACGCACCGTTTATTGCAACACTATTTAGACGGCGGGACTCCAGCTGAACGTTCCCCCTTAGAAATTCAATGTAAGCATAGCTCTGATCGCGAAAAACTAGCCTCAGATGCCGAGCGCGCATCCATCAAATACAAGCAAGTGGAATACATGAGCTTGCACGAACCCCAAATCTTCGAAGGTATCATCACCGGCGTCACCGAATTCGGTATTTTCGTCGAGATCGGCGAAACCTCATGCGAGGGCTTGGTTCGGATGGTCGACTTGAATGACGACTTCTATGATTTAGATAAAAACAATTACCGCATCGTGGGTAAATCGAATGGCCGTGTCTTCACGTTTGGAGATCAGGTACAGGTCAAAGTCCGCGATACGAACTTAGCTAAACGTACCATCGACCTCGAATTAGTGGGTATGCGTGCTGGCCAAGTAGGTAAATTTGCTAACAACCGCTCTCGAAAGAGGGAGGCGCCGAGGGGTGGAAGGGTGATTCCGAAAGGGAATGAGAGAGGGAGACGTACTAGTGGTAGGAGATAATTTTTTGTATTCGGTCTATAATTTATTGCAAAGCACAAATTGAGACCGAATACAAAATAATTTTCTCTCTCTCTTTTTTAAAGCACAAAGCATAAAGTAGGTATAAAAAGAGGCTTCAATTTTGAAGCCTCTTTTTATGATTTATACATTTAGGTAGATTTTTTAAAAAAAATGAAAGCTTTGATTTGTAGTTAGTTATGTTTTAACAAAACCGAAATCAACCGATTTTAACCGAATTCAGGGGGTGTTTTCCTCACATAGGTTTTATATGTTTCAATAGCTAGTATTAGATTAATTTGACTTGATAATAATAGATTGTCAAAAATCTTTAAATTACATTTACGGGCTTATTTGATATTTTTAAACCCGAAATCAATAAAAAAGGAAAATGAATATAACTATAATAGGAGCCTCCGGAGGAATAGGACTAGAAACAGTAAAAAGAGGACTAAATAGAAAGCATTCAATAACGACCCTTTCTCGATCTGAAATTAAAATAGAAGAGAATAAATCGTTAAAAATGATACTTGGGGATGCAACTCATAAAGCTAACTTATTAAATTCAATCCAAAATGCTGAAGCTATCCTTGTAACATTAGGGACTGGTAAGAATATGAAAGCTACTACCCTGTTTTCAGATTTTGCAAAATTAATAGTGGAAATACATAGGGAGAACAAAATTAATGTTCCATTTATTTTTGTTACCGGATTTGGAGCTGGAGAAAGTAAAAATTATGTTCCTTGGTTAGTAAAATTGTTTTTAAAATACTTATTAAAAGATGTATATGCTGACAAATCTAAAATGGAAGAAATTATCACTCATTCAGATCTGAATTGGACAGTGGTGAGGCCAGGGAGACTCTTAGATAAAGAATTGACAGAAAAATACCGTGTTGAAAACAAATTATTCGAAGGAATTAATATAGGCGGAATCAGTAGAGCTGACGTAGCAGACTTTTTAATTAAGCAAGCAGAAAACCAAACTGAATTAAAAAAGTACATTGGTATTTCTGAAGAATAAAATATAACACTCACGCAAAAACAACAAAGGACCCACGATTTAACGTAAGTCCTAGATTTTCATGTAGCGAGACCGGGATTTGAACCCGGTACCTCAGGGTTATGAAACCTGCAATTCTCCGCAAATAGTAGATTCAGATTCCACTTGAATTTAATATTTCTTTGCTGAATTAAATTTTTTACTTAGTTTATAGTTTGAAAAACCTATTTACCTATAAAAAGCATTCAAAATGTCGCATAAAATAAAACTCGGATT
>CAIVPV010000277.1 GCA_903907915.1 uncultured Cytophagaceae bacterium | reverse complement strand
TCGTGGCGAGCCACAATCGATTGTTCCTTACATGCGTTTAGATTCGAAGAACCAGGTGCCTATTATGGCAAACTCGGAGAATATTATGGATTTTGGGAATAATGCCTATGCTAAACCAGCTACAGCCTTAAATATCCTACGTGAAACGGTAATGGGCCGCGAATTATTCGATTATGCCTTCAAAGAATATGCACGTCGCTGGGCTTTCAAACAACCGTATCCAGCTGACTTCTTCCGTACCTTAGAAGATGCATCTGGTGTAGATTTAGATTGGTTCTGGAGAGGTTGGTTCTATGGAACGGAGCCGGTGAATCAGTCGATCGAGACAGTTGAATGGTTTGGAATAGATACACAAGATCCAGCGATTAAAAAGGCAGGGGACAAGGCAGTGGCAGAAGCGAAAGCAAAAACCATGTCGTCGATTCGTAACAAAACAGACATCAAACGTACGGTGGTAGAGGAGAATCCAGACTTAACGGATTTCTACAATACCTACGATCGTTTCGCGCCTACGGATGCGGATAAGAAGAAATACCAAGACTATATGGCGTCATTAAATGACGATGAAAAGAAATTGGTTTCAGAAGGAAAGAACTTCTATGTCTTGAACTTCAAGAACAAAGGTGGTTTACCCATGCCCGTTATCGTTCGCTTGAATTACGAAGATGGCACTGAAGAGGTGTTGCGTTTCCCTGCGGAGGTTTGGCGCTTAAATGATGTGACGGCGAAGAAGATCATTCCTACTTCGAAGAAAGTAGTAAAATGGACATTAGATCCTTTCTTTGAGATTGCGGACATCGACACGGAAGACAATGCCTTCCCTCGCGAACCAGCACAACCTACGAAGGTTCAATTGTTTAAGATGCAAGGTCGTACCTACAGCGGAGGGCCTAACCCGATGCAAGATGCGAAGAACGCAAAAGAGAAATCTGGAGCGGTCACCGGTTCGAAAAACAACTAAGCAAGAGAAAGCCCCTAGAGATAGGGGCTTTTTTTATACGAAAAATAATTTCAGGGAGGCAATAATAAGCACCAAAGCCAAAATCCATTTCACCTTCACATTCGAAGCAATCGCCGCTCCCCAACGTGCCCCTAAAAAACCACCCACTAAGGAGGCTGCTAACCAATACATCATTTGAGACTGATCCATCGGAATCCAAGTTTTTAAACCTGCTAATCCGGAGACTGAGTTCACGAAAATAAACAAGGCAGAAACGGCCGCCGCTTCCTTCAAAGAAGCCCAACGAAACAATAATAACAGCGGACTTAAAATAATTCCACCCCCTATTCCAATCATTCCGGATAGAACACCAATCGCTGACCCGGCCAAAACTCCCATTCCTAGGTTTAGCTTACGCGGTTCCGACTCCTTCAACGTTACCACCATACGAATCACAGCTAAGAAAAGACAAGCCCCTAAAATCTGTTTATAAGTCGAATCAGTCAAAGGAATCCTAGCACCCAAAAAAGCTGCCGGAATGGAGCCGAGCGCGAAGGGCCAAAATAGGTTCCATTTGAAATACCCTTGGCGATAAAAGGCAATGAAAGACATCAATGAAACTCCTAGATTTAACAAAAGTGCCGTTTGTTTCATCACCGGAGGGGCAATCGCAAATATCGCCATTATAGCTAGATAGCCGCTTGCTCCACCGTGACCCACGGAAGCATACAAAAAGGCCATAATTGCTAATAACAGGATTAATTCCACGCTATTTTCGTAAGGCTAATTGGAAATAAATAAACATCTTTTCCCAGTCTGCTACTCGGATGCGTTCTTCTTTAATTCGAGAGGCTGGCAAAGATTTAATCTTTTCAAAAAGTCGAATATAATACTCATAGGCCAGCAAACAGCCTTTCCTTGCTACTTGAGGTAAGTTATGAATCCCGCGTAAACCCGCATCAAAGTCCAATTGAATGTCGGCTTCGATTTCTCTTTTTTCGGCATCTGTAAACGTATTGAAATCAATCCCTGGAAAATACACTCGACCGCGTTCGTCATAATCGGAACGAATGTCGCGCAGGAAATTGATTTTTTGGAAGGCAGAACCTAAGGCGCAAGCATCTGCTTTCAAAGATTCATATTCGGCCTTATTTCCCTCACAAAAGACGCGCAAACACATCAAGCCCACCACTTCAGCAGAACCATAAATGTATTCTTTGTATTGTTCTGGATTATAATCCCGCTTCGTTAAATCAAGTTCCATCGAATACAAGAAGGCATCGATTAGTTCTCGCTCCATTTGGAATTTATTCACAGCCCACTGAAAGGAATGCAAGATGGGATTTAGGCTAATTTTCTCTTCGATCGCCCGATAGGTATCTTCTCTAAAACGCTGCAATAAGGCCGCTTTATCTTGGTCATGAAAGGTATCCACGATTTCGTCTGCCAAACGCACAAAACCATAAATCGCATAAATGGCGTCATGCACTTTTTCATCCAAGGTGCGAATGCCTAAGGAGAAGGACGTAGAATAAGCCTTCGTCAACAGCTTGCTAGATGCCAGGGAAACTTGTAAGTATAAATCCATATTATCCTTTTAATTCTTTGTCCACTTCGGTCGCCACCACAATTCCTGATATCAAGGATGGAGGAACTCCGGGTCCTGGAACCGTTAATTGCCCTGTATAGTACAGATTATTTAGGTGTTTATTTTTCAAAGTCGGTTTCAAAATGGCCGTCTGCATCAGCGTATTGGCTAATCCATAGGCATTGCCTTTATAGGCATGGTAATCAGATTTGAAATCACGGTGTGCATAGGAACGTTTATACACAATGGAATCGCGAATCGAAACACCACAATGCGCTTCTAATCGGTCCATCAATTGCTCGAAATAAATTTCCCGAACCGCCTCCGTATCATCCAAATCTGGCGCCACCGGAATCAATAAAAATAAATTTTCGCTACCTGCTGGCGCCACGGATGGATCAGTCACAGACGGTGCTGAGGCATAAAACAAGGGATCCGATGGCCAAGCTGGATCGGTATAAATTTCGTGCGAATGAACCGTAAAATCACGGTCAAAAAACAAGTTATGATGCTTTAAATTAGGTAAACGCTTCGAGATGCCTAGGTAAAACAGCAGAGAGGATGGTGCCATCACCCGCTTATCCCAATAGGCTTCGTCATAGTTTCGCAATCCGTCCCCTAGCAGTACTTCTACATGATGGTAATCTGCGCCTGCCACAAAAGCATCCGCTTCTAACAAACCTTGAGCCGTTTTAACTCCGACTACTTTACCATTCTTTATTTCAAACCCTTCCACCTCCGCATTATACTGAATTTTTACTCCTTTTTCCTCTGCGAGCGCCACCATTCCTTTGACGATATGGTGCATCCCTCCCATTGGATACCAGGTGCCTAATTTAATTTCCGCATAATTCATCAACGAATACATCGCGGGCGTATTTTGTGAAATTGCCCCTAAAAATAAAATGGGAAATTCCATTAATTTTAACAAGGTAGGCGAAGTGAAAAACTTGCGAATATGCGTATAGAAAGAGGAAAATACATCTATTCGAATCGCATCGACGAGTAATTTCAAACTTAAGAATTCCGTAATTTTTCTCGATGGTTTCCAAACAAACTCTTGAATCCCCACTTTGTATTTATAGGCCGCTTGCTCCATAAAGGCATCTAAAGACGCTCCCGCCCCAGCCTCATAGGATTCGAATAATTTCTTTAAATCCTGGTAATTAGCAGGCAAATCAATTTTTTCGGTATCGGACAGAATAACTGAATAGGATGGATCTAAGCGAATTAGCTCATAATAATCCGATGGCTTCTTTCCATAACGCCCAAAGTAGTTCTCGAAAATATCTGGCATCCAATACCAAGATGGTCCCATGTCGAAGGTAAAACCATCGGACTGAAAAACGCGAGCCCTTCCTCCAGCATGATCATTCTTTTCCAAAATCTGAACTTGATAGCCTTTAGATGCTAACTCGGTGGCCGCTGAAAGACCCGAAAATCCTGCCCCTATGACGATTACTTTCTTCATAATATCTTCAAATTTAACAAATATACCGATCTTTCTTCAGGGCAAAAGACTAAAAAGAAAAAGCCAGATAAAATCCGGCTTTTTACTGTTCTGTTAACCAAAAAACTAATCAAAACCTATTATAAAAAACCTTAGGCATACATGTGTAAATGCGTTTTCAAATCACGTCTTGCCATGAATATTCTATTTTTCACCGTCCCAATAGGAAGGTCTAATTCCTCTGCTATTTCATGGTATTTAAACCCTTCAAAATACATCATAAATGGAACTCGGTAGGTATGATCTATTTTTGCCAGCGCAGATTGAATATCTTGATTGACGAAGGAGTTAATTGCTTCATTTTGTTGCAAGGACTCCATCGAATTAATGTAATGCAGATTATCTGTTGTGTCGATAAACGTATTACGACGTACCATTCTTTGGTATTGCGTAATAAACGTATTCTTCATGATCGTAAACAACCAAGCTTTCAGGTTTGTCCCGTCTTGGTATTTTTCGCGATTCGTAAACGCCTTTACTAAAGTGTCCTGAACTAAATCATTTGCATCATCTCCGTCTTTAGTCAAACGCATAGCGAAAGGGCGCAAAAACTTCGAAAATGTACCAATTTGATAAGTAAACTCTAAAGCTGTCATGTGTATGATCCGTTATTGTTTAACAAATTTATAAAAAGATTAAACAAAACAAATTATTTGTTTAAAAAATTTATAAAAAAGTTAAACAAAATTTAATAGCCATAATAAGCTCTTTCATCTACCAGGTAGATGCGTTAATCTTTTACCTGTCTAATAATTGGATAAAAAGGGCTGGTAGGCGTATATTTACACTCTTATATCCTTATGAAATACCTGTTCATTCTTCTCGCTTTACTTTCTTTCGCTGGCTTTGGGCAAACAAATTGCCATTGCACTTTGAAAGGCATCGTAGCTTCCAAGGAGAACAAGGAAAAAGTCCCAGGTGCTTATGTATACATTAAAGGCACAAATAAGGCGACTATAACGGATGCAAATGGATTATTCCTCATAAAGGACTTGTGCCCCGGAAAGTATATCCTAGTCTGCCAAATGGCGAGTTTTGATCCCATCGAGACGACTATTAATTTAACAGATGAGCACGAAGAAGACTTTATTTTGAGTTCGCATGAGGAACATTTACAAGAAGTTTTTGTGCAGGGAAGAAAACAAGAAATTACGTCGCAATTAAAGTCACAATTAAGCGCAGAGGAAAGATCCCAGAAGGATGGTTTATCATTAGGCGAAATGCTCAAAGGCCTCACCGGAATCCAAAGCCTTCAAACCGGAAGCACTGTTTCTAAGCCCGTTATTCATGGTTTGCATTCCAGTCGTATCATTATTCTGAATCAAGGAGTAAGACAAGAAGGCCAAAACTGGGGAAGCGAACACGCCCCCGAAGTCGATCCGTTTGTCTCTAAAAACATTCAAGTGATTAAAGGTCCAGGCGGACTTCGCTATGGTGGCGATGCCATCGGTGGAATCGTCATGCTAGAGCCGAATGCCTTACCCGATTCAGCTGCTTTACACGGATCTGTTCAAAGCATTTACTTCAGCAATGGTCGGCAGGGAGTTTTATCTGGACTTTTGGAAGGAGGAATTTCGAATTATAAAGGATGGGGATGGCGGATTCAAGGAACATTGAAGGACGGGGGAAATATTCAGAGCGCCGACTATTATCTGAGTAATACAGGGGTTAAAGAAGAAAATTTTTCTGGGGCGATGGGTTATAAATCAGACCGCTTTGGCACAGATTTTTTTTATAGTCGATTTCATACCGATATTGGCATTTATGAAGGTTCTCACATTGGAAATATAGCGGATTTAGAGCGCTCAATTGCAAGAAATAGGCCACTAGCCGCATTTACTCCAGACGAATTTATTCGCAAAATTGATCGGCCAAACCAAGATGTTTGGCATGATTTGGCTAAAATCAAAGGCTTTTTTCGACTTCCAACGAATGCAATCCTTCGTGCGACTGTAGCGTGGCAATCGGATGAACGCTGGGAACTAGATGTGCTCCGGGCTGGAAAAAACATTAATACACTCCGATTTAATTTAGATACTTACAGCGGCGAATGGCTATATGACGAGTCCAGCACGAATAAAAAGTGGAAGGGACAATTTGGAATAACCTACCTTAATCAAGGAAATATCACGTCTGGAAATAAAGTTCAAAACCCGACTTTGACGACCAGTTTACTGCCTAATTATTCCCTCCAGAATACAGGTATTTTTGCCATTGAAAGAAGAACAACTGAAAAGTGGGAAGTGGATTTAGGCCTACGTTATGATTTAAAAGACATTGAAACCCATCGTCCTAAGGTCAATTTCTCTCCAACCATTCTGCGAAATCATCAAATTTTTAATGGATTGTCCGGAAGTTTAGGGTTTACCTATCATTGGAACCTTTTAACAGAATCTCAATTTACTCTTTCTCGTGCTTTTAGAGCGCCTGGAGCAAATGAATTATTCTCGAATGGCGTTCACCATGGGGCCGGCGCATTCGAGATAGGGGACCCTAATTTAAAAGGGGAATCGGCTGTAAACCTAAGTTTCAGTACGACGTATAAGCCTGAGCGATGGGACATCGAATTAGGTCTGTATTCAAACCAAATACACAACTTTATCTATTTACGACCTGAGGTAATCAATGGAAATGCCGTTTATGCCACTACCGTTAGAGGGGTCTTCCCTATTTTTAGTTACCAACAAGTAGATGCGCGATTCCAAGGAATAGATTTTCAAGCCAGCTATCTACTTAGTCAGCGATTATCTATTCAACAGAAGACGAGCCTAGTTCGAGCGTTTGACACTGAAAACGACCAATACCTAGTGGGTATTCCTGCAGATCGTTTTGATTACATCCTTCGCTATGCCTTTAAGAAAAACAATCACTACGTGAGTGGAGGAATTACCCAAGTTTCTACACAATCACGGGTGGAAGACGGGTCCGATTATTCGGCTCCCCCAGAAGGTTATTTTCTAGTGAATTTGAATTGGGGAATGAGCATTCGTTCTTTCGATCTAAACCTCCGCATTTCTAATGCGCTGAATACTGCTTATCGAGACTACTTAAACCGATTCCGTTATTATGCAGATGATCAGGGTAGAAATGTCAGCTTGAAAGTCTTGTATAATTTCTAGTTTTTTTAGCGACGAAGCCAGGACTCTGGGTTTTGGCGTACCGTATTTTTCCAAACCTGGAAGTTAATCTCTGCCGTCCCATC
>CAIVPV010000276.1 GCA_903907915.1 uncultured Cytophagaceae bacterium | reverse complement strand
TGCAGCGCAAAGCCAAACTGAATACCTAAAAAGCCCACACTCATATTGAATATTTGCCCTAGACTTAATCGTGGTTTGTTGAATGTTTTCATGGTTTTGGTAGTTTTAAAACGAGCGCAGCATTAGCGGGAATCTGAATACGATTACCATCTACTAGCGCTGTTATGCTGGCAGGAGGTACGAACGAATGTAAAGTTTTTAGTGAGTAGGATTGAATTCCCATCATATTTAAAGCTAATGTTGGTATTTCAATAGAAAAATCATGATTTTCAGAATCAAAATTACAAATAATCAAATTGCGATCCGTCTCTGTGTATCGTAAATAAGCATATACCTTATCCTTAGAGTAGGAGGAATTTTGGGCATATTGTAAATCAAAAAACTTGCCTTTCTGGATAACCGAGCTAGAATTGACCCAGGCTAATAAGGACGTATAAAACAAATCAATCTCCTTTTCCTCAGCAGATAGTTTTCCTCCATCAAATTTGCCCTCATTTAACCAGCGCTGATGCGTATCCACTCGATAAAAATCAAACATGGAAGTGCGATCATCTGCTACATTAAATCCTTCGATTTCCTGCGCTTTCTCACCAAACTCTTGACCAAAATAAATCATTATTGGTCCATCGTGCATACTAGCAGTCAATACCATACCAGGAATGGTTGACCAAAAATTATTCGCTGCAAAGGCAGGGGAGTTCAAACGAGTTTCATCGTGGTTTTCTAAAAAACGAAGCATGTGATTAGCGAAATCCCCTGATTCTTGTTGCCAAACACGGGTAATATCAGCCGTAGTAGCTCCGGCTTTTTTCTCCATTATATGACGAATACCATCATATAGACCCACTTTATCATATAAATAATCAAAACCTCCCTTAACTATATAATTACGATACTCAGCCGGATTATAGATCTCTGCGATAAATACAACCTCTGGATTAATGGCTTTAACTTTAGGTATGGCATAAGCCCAAAACTCTACTGGAACCATCTCCGCCATATCGCAACGGAAACCATCTACTCCTTTTTGGGTCCAGTAAAGCAATACATCCGTCATTTTTAACCACGTATCAGGGATAGGATCAAAATGATTTACGTTACCCTGTTGAATATCAACTCCATAATTCAATTTAACCGTTTCAAACCAGTCATTAATAGAGGGTTGAGCGGAGAAAACATTATTCCCACTTACTTTAGCCGGAATTTCAATGTAAGGCACCGTAACCGGAATAGGTGGATTTACACCTGTAGGAATAGTAAACTGTGTACCCGGTAGATAATAGAAGTTATTGGCAGGAGCGAAGGAAATATCTTTATTATCATTTTGTCCAAAATCGACAACTCCAGCTGGCTTTTGATCTGAAGAATACGCTCTTGCTAAGTGATTTGGCACAAAATCTAAAACTAATTTTAAATCTGAAGCATGGATACGATCTAACATATCAGAAAATTCTAATAGCCGCTCAGCAGGATTATCCGCTAAAAAGGGATTTACATCATAATAATCCTTTATAGCACAGGGCGAACCCGCCCGACCTTTAACAACTTGTGGATGATCTAAAGGGGATCCATAAGAAGAAAAATCTTCCATGGTTGCATGCTCTAAAATTCCTGTTGTATATAAGTGGGAATATCCTTTCTTTTTTAAGGCCTTTAAACCTTTCAGTGAAACATCTTTGAATTTAGTGACTCCATTTTCCGCAGCAGAACCATTT
Organism: uncultured Cytophagaceae bacterium; assembly: GCA_903907915.1. Classification (GTDB taxonomy): domain Bacteria; phylum Bacteroidota; class Bacteroidia; order Cytophagales; family Spirosomataceae; genus Aquirufa. The sequence goes on along the minus strand of CAIVPV010000276.1, from coordinate 12,061 downwards.
CTCTTTACCTCTGTTTGTTGATTTCCCCAAAGATGAAACATCATTTGATATACAACAAGCTTATCTGTTTTCATTGCTTTTTGAGCCATAAGAGGATGGATTAGGGCGGCGGTTAGTAGAACTAAGTAAAATTTACGCATATTTTTAAAAATAAACTGTCTAGCACAGCAGAAAAAGGTTTTTTGGCAGATGTAAATGTAATAATTTTGCTAATCTTTAAAACAATCCCTACCTAAATATGTCTTACAAAGCCTGCCTTTTTGATCTCGATGGAGTTTTAGTCGATACCGCCATTTACCACTTTCAAGCTTGGAAAATGTTAGGGAAAAATTTTAACTACCAATTAAGTGAAGAACAAAACGAGCAACTTAAAGGTGTTTCCCGAGTAGAATCCTTAAATAGAATTCTAAATTGGGCTTCCTACACAGCTACAGAAGAACAAAAGGAAATATGGTTAAAAGAGAAAAATGATAACTATTTAGAGTTAATCACAAATATGAACCCATCCGAAATCCTTCCTGGTGTGGTTGATTTTTTGAGCCAAATAAAAGCAGACGGATATAAAATCGCCTTGGGTTCCGCCAGCAAGAATGCAGAAATCATCTTAGAAAAGACAGGATTAATGCCTTGGTTTGATCTTATCATAGATGGCAATAAAGTAAGTAAAAGCAAGCCAGATCCAGAAGTATTCTTAAAAGGAGCAGAAGGACTAGGTTTTACTCCGGCAGAATGTATCGTATTCGAAGATGCCCAAGCCGGGGTAGAAGCAGCGATAAATGGGGGCATGAAAGTCATTGGGATAGGAGAGGCGTCCGTATTAAGCGATGCAGATAAGGTAATTCCAAACTTTGTAGGAATAAAATCAACGGATTTACTTCTTTTTTAAAGAAACAGCCTAGCACAGAAATGTCCAAAATTTACAATTTTCTATTTTTGTAAGATTGTTTGCAATACCTTATTAAACCGAATGAAGCAATACTTAAAAATAGATGAGTGGAAGGTCATCGAAGACCAATTCCATCCCGCCTACAATGAAATAACAGAAAGCATTTTCTCCCTTGGCAATGGTCGCATGGGACAAAGAGGATCTTTTGAAGAAACGTATACGGGTAAAACATTACAAGGTAATTATGTAGCGGGAATCTATTATCCAGATAAAACTCGCGTAGGTTGGTGGAAGAACGGCTATCCAGAATATTTTGCTAAAGTATTAAATGCCGCTAATTGGAACGGTCTTTCCATCCAAATTAGTGGAGAAGAAGTAGATTTACACACCAGCACCATTCATTCATTTTATCGCGAATTAAACATGAAGGAGGGTTATATCCTTCGAACATGCGACGTTTCGCTTACAAATGGTAAACGCCTAGCCATTGAATCCATTCGCTTTAATAGCATGGCTGATGATGAATCAGGCGCTATTTCCTATTCCATTACTCCCTTAAATTTTACAGAAGAAATTCAAGTAAAGGTGTTCATTGATGGAGATATTAAAAATAAGGACTCTAATTACGACGAGAAATTCTGGGATGAGGTGAAGGTCGGTTCTCATTTTGTTTGGTCTAAAACGAAGAAAACAGGATTCGAAGTAATTACGGCTCAGCAAATTGAGATTCTATCAAACGGGACAAAAGTAGACGCGAAATCTATTTCGAACACTCGAGAAAAATACAGCGAACTTGCCTATACACTTGCCGCTAAACAAGGCGAGAGATTAACTATCATCAAGTATGCGGTTAATATCAGCTCCGAAAATCACCCTACGGAGTCTTTTGAAAAGATAGCCTCCGATTATTTAGCGCGTATTTCTGCCAAAGGATTTAATCAGATGCTTGCCGAACAAGCAACAGCCTGGGATAAAAAATGGTCCATCAACGATATCATCATTTCCGGCGATGTTTCAGCTCAACAGGGTATTCGTTTCAATATTTTCCAAATGAACCAAACCTACACAGGGGAGGACAATCGTTTAAATATTGGACCTAAAGGTTTTACGGGTGAAAAATACGGCGGATCCACCTATTGGGATACCGAAGCTTATTGCATTCCTTTCTATTTAGGAACAGCTCCCGCTAATGTATCTAAAAACCTTTTAATCTACCGTTGGAAACAATTAGATCGAGCCATTGAAAACGCAGGTAAATTAGGTTTCTCTAAAGGAGCCGCTCTTTACCCCATGGTCACCATGAACGGAGAAGAATGTCACAACGAGTGGGAAATCACCTTTGAGGAAATTCACCGTAACGGAGCCATCGCATATGCCATCATGGACTATGTCAATTATACGGACGACCGTAAGCATTTAGTGGAATATGGTTGGGAAGTATTGGTGGGAATAGCTCGTTTCTGGGCCCAGAGAGTCAACTGGTCACAAAACAAGCAGAAATACGTCATGTTAGGGGTTACTGGGCCAAACGAATATGAAAACAACATTAACAACAACTGGTATACGAATTACATCGCTACCTGGTGCTTAAAGTATACGTTAGAGGTTTACGAAGAAATTCAAAAGTCATATCCTGCAGAAGCAGCTGCTAAGATTGCCTCAACTGCTTTCCAGAAAGAAGAAATTGATCAATTCAAGCACATTATAGCTACTATGTATTTCCCTCGTGATGAGTCACAAGGAATCTATTTACAGCAGGATGGCTTCTTAGATAAAGTAATTGCGCCTGTAGATGCAATCGCATCCGAAAGACCCATTAATCAAAAATGGTCTTGGGATCGCATCCTACGTTCATGCTACATCAAGCAAGCGGACGTTTTACAAGGTATTTACTTCTTTGAAGACGATTTTAGTAAAGAAGAATTAGAACGCAATTACAATTTCTACGAACCCATCACGGTTCATGAATCTTCCTTAAGCCCTTGTGTTCACAGTATTTTAGCTGCTAGACTTGGGAAAGAGGACAAATCGTACGAATTCTATACGCGCGCCGCGCGTTTAGATTTAGATGATTATAATAATGATACAGAAGATGGGTGCCATATCACTAGCATGGCGGGCACTTGGATGTCTATCATAAAAGGTTTTGGAGGAATGCGTCTGAAGGACCATGCCTTGCATTTTGATTCATTTTTGCCAAAACAATGGAACGAATTTTCCTTCAAAATCAATTTCCGAGCAAATCAATTAAATATTGCTGTTAAAAAGTCGGGAGTAGAGATTACTAACTTGGCTGGACCGGCATTGACGGTGTTTGTCCATGGTGAAGCGCGGGTGCTTACTAAAGCATAAAGCTTTACAGAAAGAATAAAGTTTGTATCGCCTTAGGCGATGAGTATTTGAAATGTATTTCACGAATTAATTAAAAAAGGGATCAAATATTGATCCCTTTTTTAATACGAAATTTATTCTTTGTGCTCTGTGCTCTATACTTTATTTAATAGCTCCACATCCGGCATCGACTTATCAGTCAACGGAACACCGCCCCGTTCTTTGCGGGCGATTCGTGAGTACAAACCAAGCTCTTGAGAAAAGATAAAAGTGAAAAATAACTTCACAAAAGAGGTATGGTATTTTAAATTATCATAAAACTCAGGAGCAGCTGCTTTTAATTTAGGCAAATTGTTCCAAGGCACAGATGGCATATCATGGTGTTCATTATGATAACCCACGTTCATATTAATGCCATTCAAATGACCATAATACGAATAGGTTTCTTGATTCTTATCTAACACTAAAAAATGCTCTTGAATCCAGCGGGCACCTAAAGGATGCAGACCCACAGAAAAAATGAAACTTAATCCCATATAGGCTAAGGCTGACCAACCCCAGAAATACACAATCACGACATTGAAAGTAATTTGAGCTAAAATATTTAAAATGACTGGTCGATCAAAAACGGCTAATTCAATGCAGCGCATAGTTCTGATTCCTTGAAAGAAAGGAAAGAGCATTAACCAAATCATTTTTCCTATGAAGAAATTATTAATCAATTTCGCTTCCCAATAATCAGGTAAATCAGCGTCTAATTCATGTACTCCTTGAAAAGCATGGTGCTTTAAATGGAAATTCTTAAAAGAAATCGCTGTAGGAAAAAGGGAGGGGAAATTAGCAATAATGCCGGCAAAAACGTTCCAAGATGCTTTTTTGAAAATCAAATTATGTGCTGATTCATGAATGCATACAAATAAAGTATGGGTAGGAAAGGCCCCAAAAATCCAAGCTACACCAACAATTACCCACCAAGGATAATCCTTTATAAAATAGGCCATGGCTAATTGCATGCCTACACAAGCCAAAATCCAAACAAAAGTCATCGGATTCTTTCCAATCAATTTCTTAACTTCTGGATGAGACTTTATGATCGCACGTGTGCGAGCTCTATGTGGTTCTGGGCCTTCAACCCACGTAAAATCTTTTATTTCGGACATACTTGTCTATATTTTAGATTGCAAATATACCACATCTCGCCATTTTTTCAGTTCAGAATAAGATTTTAAATTAAAAGGTGACAATATGTCACAAAAGCCTTTGGCAATCTACAGTGGCATATTCCTTGTAATAATGCTCTCAAAATATTTAAAAATAATCATGGGAAAAATTATTGGAATTGACTTAGGAACCACCAACTCATGTGTGGCGGTAATGGAAGGGAACGAAGCAGTCGTTATTGCAAACTCAGAAGGTAGACGCACGACGCCATCGATCGTTGCATTTTTAGAGAACGGCGAGCGTAAAGTAGGGGATCCTGCGAAAAGACAAGCGATTACAAATCCACAGAATACTATTTCATCTGTGAAGCGATTCATGGGTAAAAAATATTCAGAGGTTAGCTCTGAACTAAAGACGATTTCGTATACGGTAGAACAGGGCAATAATGATACGCCACGTGTTCGCATCGGAGATCGTTTGTATACTCCACAAGAAATCTCTGCTCAGATTTTGACGAAAATGAAGCAGACGGCTGAAGATTATTTAGGCCAAACTGTTACTGAAGCAGTTATCACTGTTCCAGCTTACTTTAACGATGCAGAACGTCAAGCGACTAAGGAAGCGGGACAAATTGCGGGTCTTGAAGTAAAACGTATCATCAACGAACCTACGGCTGCAGCTTTAGCTTATGGCGTAGATAAGGGCGGAAAAGATATGAAAATCGCAGTATTCGACTTAGGTGGTGGTACTTTCGACGTATCGGTACTTGAATTAGGCGATGGTGTATTTGAAGTAAAATCAACTGATGGAGATACGCATTTAGGTGGAGACGATTTTGACCAAGTAATCATCAATTGGTTAGCTGAGGAATTTATCACAGATGAAAACATTGATTTACGTAAAGATCCAATGGCTTTACAGCGCTTAAAAGAAGCGGCTGAAAAGGCTAAAATCGAATTAAGCTCAAGCGCGTCGACAGAAATCAACCTACCTTATATTATGCCGGTAGATGGTATCCCTAAACACTTAGTTCGTTCATTAACCCGTGCTAAATTCGAACAATTAGCTGATAAATTAATTCAACGTACATTAGAGCCTTGTAAGCGTGCTATGAAAAATGCAGGTTATACGAATGCTGATATCGATGAAGTAATCTTAGTAGGTGGTTCTACGCGTATTCCTCGAATCCAGGAAGAAGTGGAGAAATTCTTTGGCAAAAAACCTTCTAAAGGAGTTAATCCAGATGAGGTAGTTGCGATCGGAGCTGCTATCCAAGGTGGTGTTTTAACTGGAGAAGTGAAAGATGTTTTATTATTAGATGTAACACCGCTTTCATTAGGAATCGAAACGATGGGTGGAGTATTCACTAAATTGATCGAATCAAACACAACGATTCCTACGAAGAAATCAGAAACATTCTCAACAGCTGCTGATAATCAACCTTCCGTAGAACTAAATGTTTTACAAGGGGAGCGACCAATGTCAAAAGATAACCGCTCATTAGGTCGTTTCCACTTAGATGGTTTACCGCCGGCACAACGTGGTGTCCCTCAAATCGAAGTAACATTTGATATTGATGCGAACGGTATTTTGCACGTTTCTGCGAAAGACAAAGGAACTGGTAAGGAACAAAAAATCCGTATCGAAGCGTCCAGCGGCTTAACAGACGAAGATATCGAAAAGATGCGTAATGAAGCGAAAGCGAATGAGGCAACTGATAAATTAGAAAAAGATAAAGTTGAAAAAGTAAATCAAGCAGATGCGTTGATTTTCCAATCTGACAAGCAATTGAAAGAATACGGTGAGAAATTATCGGAAGGAAATAAAACAGCCATTGAAGGGGCGTTAGCTGAATTAAAGGTGGCTCATGCAGCACAAGATTTAGCCGGTATCGATGCTGGATTAGAAAAATTAAACACAGCTTGGACAGCAGCATCTCAAGAGATGTACGCTGCAGGCGCTGAAACAGAAGGCGGAGAAACAGCGCAAACAGCTGATGCAAATGCATCTGATGGTGGTGCGGAAGACGTATCTTTTGAAGAAGTAAAATAAGCCTAAGCGGTAAACTAAAAGCCCGGTCTGTCTAACAGCCGGGCTTTTTGCATTTATATTCTTTGTGCTTTATGCTTTATGCTCTACTATCCCATCCCACAGCCTCAATCTAACCTGTAAAGATTCAATCGCTGCCTGAGTAGCCTTTTCCCATTTGGCCTCATCACTACCGCATAAATGTTCCATCATACGAAATGCTAATTCACTGTGGTGACCGCCATCTACTTCGATATGACGTTCTAAATAATAAACTAAGGTTTCCACTTTAAGGGGATATTCTGTTTTCAATTGATCTACTATAACCTGAAACATAGCAGGAATAATATCTTCTCTCCCAAAAGTAAAAATAGCCGCAATTTCTTCTATGCTTCTATTTTGAATGGCTGAGAAAGTAAAGGTCAAAAAATGCTTGACCGAATCAGGAATATTGGCTTCAGGAATCGCTAACAACAATTCCTCCAGATTCTCAAAGGATCGAAGTTCGTGTAAGAAAGGAGAGGGCATAATCGACAATTCTTCCATAGAGCGTAAATAAAGCTCGAAATGGCTAATGTAAACTCCATTTTGGTCCACATCTGATTCTTCCCCTAAAACAATCTCGTTAATCAGATAACGAATCTCTGCTGTTCCTTTCGGATTCCAAGGCACATCTACAGAGGTTAATTCCTGCTGCATTTTCTTGACTAAAGACATAAAATCCCACACCGCAAATATATGGTGCTTCATAAAGACCTCTAATTCCGACGTACTTTGGATATACGAATTGATTGGATGATGCACTAATGCATCACGTAATGGGGCAATTTGTTCTTTTAGGCGGTTGATCTGATTACTCATGTTATTCGTGAATGGCGCGATCGCGTAAACTTAATCGCTGACCATTTCTGTTATTTTTAGTTGATAAAATTTCTGATATAATGGCGATGGCAATCTCTTCTGGCCCTTCGGCTCCAATATCAAGACCGATGGGTGTCGAAATAGGTAATAGGGTAACTAAATCTTCCTTGAAATGGTTTTGAAGTTTGTCAAATCTTTTCTTAGGTCCTAGTATTCCCACATAGGCTGGTTTAATAGGAGCGAGGAGCAATTTTTCTAGAATCTTCACATCTTTTTCTAAGTCATGTGTCATCATCACGAGGTAATCAGTGGATTGAATAGGCCAAAGTTCCTCATATCCTAATCGCTTCTGTACCTGTACTTCCGATGTCATTTTGGACAAAATACCAACCCAATTGACTCTCCAGGCTAAAGCAGTCGCTTGCTGAATAAATCCCTGTGCATCAAATTGATTGCCAAAAACCCATACCGTCATAGGAGCAGGTAAATATTCTGTAAATAATTCATTCTCCCAACTACATCCATGTGAGTCATTAGCCTCATTCATTGTTATTTGAAAGGCATTACTATAAGAAATCGCTAAAGTATGCGCCACATTTCCAGCCAAATGCTTTTCTAAAATAGAAACTAGCTCGTTAATTTGATCCTGAAATGGATTAATGAATATCTCTATCACACCTTGACATCCCAAGCCGATCCCTAAAGCGAAAGGATCTTCCTCTCGCGTATCATAGGTAATTGATTTATAGGATTGGGAAAAAAGGGCTAATTGTGCCTTCTTCAAAATATCCCCTTCTAAACAACCACCAGAAATGCCACCCCACCAATTCCCATCCTCCGCTATAAGCATTCTAGCACCTGGGCGACGATAAGCACTTCCGTCCACCCGAACAACAGTAGCTAAAACGAATTTTAAACCCGCCTTTTGTAGCTCTTTCACTTGTTGAATGACTAGAATTAATTCTTTCATAGGAACTTAGGTAAATTTTGAACTAAAATAGCACAAACCTTTTCTATGTCTTGTTCTGATGTAAAATAACCCAAACTAAATCGAGCACTCGCTAAGGCATCTTCATCAGAATGTCCTAAATTCTTCAAAACATGCGATGGTAATTCGGTTTTTGCATTACAAGCAGAACCATTAGAAAAAGCCAATCCATTTAATTCTTGAAACATTTTTTCCCAGTCAGCACCTTTCAAGGTGAAATTAAGAATGGATGGAACAGAATTCCTTGGAGAATTGATGCTAATGGTAGGTAATATAGACAGGAACCTATTTTTCGCGTCCTGATAAAATGACCCTTTTGACAACCATTGGGGAATTAACTCAACCGACTTCGCTAGACCCACCATTAAAGGTACAGGAAGCGTTCCCGGCCGAAGACCACGTTCTTGGCCACCACCAAAACTAATGGCTTGTAAAGGCTTTCTATGAATTAAAGCTCCAATGCCTTTAGGGCCATATAACTTATGTCCACTGAAACTAAGTAGGTGAGGTAAAGACGAAAAATCAAGATCAAGCTTTCCTAAGGCTTGGGTAGCATCTGAGTGAAAACAAATACTATGTTCATCACATAATTCTACTACTTCCCGATAAGGAAGAATACTGCCTAATTCATTATTAACTAGCATCAGAGAAACTAATACAGTAGTCGGTCTAATTGTATCCTTTAACTCTGAGACATTTAATAAATAAGTTACGTCCCAACCTTCTTTCTCTAAAGCATGAAAAACTTCTAAGACAGCCTTATGTTCCAAAGCACTAGTTATTAGATGTCCCTTCGGCTTATCCATTAAATAACCACGAATAGCTAAATTAATTGATTCCGTTGCACCGGATGTAAAAACAACTTCAGCTGGCTTGACTTGGAAATAGTTTGCCACGGTTGCTCGAGATTGCTCGACCGCTTCTGCAGCTCTCCAGCCATACAAATGCGCAGATGATCCAGCATTCCCAAAAACTTCAGTGAAATAGGGAAGCATAGCCGATAACACCTCCGGGTGAACCGGAGTCGTTGCTGCATAATCAAGGTAAATCGGCAGATTCATCATTAGACAAATATAGGCATAAAAAAAAAGCCCCGAAAAATTCGAGGCTCTCTTTCTATTGAAAAATGAATTACTTCAATTTCTCCAAAACTGCTTTGAAAGCTTCTGGGTGATTCATCGCTAAGTCAGCTAAAACTTTACGATTTAAAGTCATTCCAGATTTATTGTATTTACCCATGAACGCTGAGTAAGAAAGACCTTCTTGACGAGCTGCTGCATTGATACGTAGTATCCATAAACCACGAAAATCTCTTTTCTTAACTTTACGGTCACGGTAAGCATATTGCAAACCTTTCTCTACTTTGTTTTTTGCTACTGTCCAGACATTTTTTCCGCGACCGTAGAATCCTTTCGCTAACTTAAGGATTTTCTTTCTTCTAGCTCTTGAGGCTACGTGATTGACACTTCTTGGCATAATTTTTTGTTTTTTGAAATGAGGCGAATCTCTCGATTACTTATTTAAGCCTTCTTTCTGGTTTAACAATAACTAAAATACTAATTAAAGACCTAACATTAATTTAACGCGGTCCATATCAGTAGGGTGAACTAAAGTAGCGTGAACTAAATTACGCTTTTGTTTAGTTGTTTTCTTTGTTAGGATATGGCTATGAAATGCGTGTTTACGCTTAATCTTACCAGTTCCTGTTACTTTGAAACGTTTTTTCGCTCCAGAGTTAGTTTTAATTTTTGGCATTGTTTGATAATTATGTAAAAATTAAATTTTGAAATTTGGAATGCAAAAGTAATGAAAATTACCCTTAAAATCCACTATTCAATTGAAAATTATTTCTTGATAGCCTTAGGGGAAAAGATGATGCTCATGCGCTTACCTTCTAATTTAGGCATATCGTCTGGCTTACCTACGTCCTCTAGACCTTTAGCAAAGTTCAATAATAACATCTCACCTCGCTCTTTAAACACAATCGTTCTTCCTACAAAGTGTACATAAGCTTTCACTTTTGCTCCTTCTTTCAAGAAATTAACTGCGTGTTTTAACTTGAAATTGAAATCGTGTTCATCCGTATTAGGACCGAAACGAATTTCTTTTATGACTGTTTTCGTGGCATTAGCCTTGATTTCCTTTTGCTTCTTCTTTTGATCATACTTAAATTTCGCATAATCAATAATCTTACAAACAGGAGGTACTGCTTTAGGAGATATCTCCACTAAATCTAAACTCTGAGCAACAGCAAGTTCTAATGCTTTCTCAAAAGGATATACTCCAATCTCAATATTCTCACCTACTAATCGAACTTCTTCCACACCACGTATCAACTGGTTAATCCGGTAGGGTTCTTCTTCTCTTCTATTTCCTCTGTAATTGTTATTCGGGCGTAAAGCCATAAAATAATATGGGTTTAATATGTAATAATTAGAAATCTAAATCAAATATAGCGCAATTACAAGCAAAAAACGCATAAGCTCCTATTTTTCATAGGTTAAGGACTGGATTTCTTCTTGTGCCATCGCGATGAAAGCATCTAAAGTCATTGATCCTACATCTCCATCACCCTTCTTACGAACGCTGACAATTCCTTCGGCTTGCTCTTTTTCGCCTACTACAATCATGAAAGGAACTTTAGCGATTTCTGCATCCCGAATTTTACGACCCATTTTTTCATTTCGGTGATCTACGTAACCTCGTAAATCCTTTTCCTGTAAACGCAGATACAATTCATTCGCATAATCTTCGTATTTCTCAGAAATAGGCAGAACTGCAATTTGATCAGGGGATAGCCACAAAGGGAAATTACCGGCTGTATTTTCAATTAAAATAGCGACAAAACGCTCTAGTGAACCGAAAGGAGCTCTATGAATCATGACAGGACGGTGTTTCGCGTTATCTGACCCTGTATATTCCAATTCAAAACGCTGAGGTAATTGATAATCTACTTGAATCGTACCTAATTGCCACTTACGACCTAAAGCATCCTTCACCATAAAGTCTAATTTAGGGCCATAGAAAGCCGCTTCACCATATTCAATTACATAAGGCAAACCCTTTTCTTCTGCAGAACGAATAATAGCTGATTCTGCCCGATCCCAATCTTCATCGTTACCAATGTATTTATCTTTATTTTCTTTATCTCGTAAGGATACCTGTGCAGAATATGTGTCAAAACCTAAGGCTTTGAAAACATATAATACCAGGTCAATCACCTTCATGAATTCATCTTCCACTTGATCGGGGCGACAGAATATGTGCGCATCGTCTTGAGTAAAGCCTCTAACTCTAGTTAAACCATGTAATTCACCACTTTGCTCATACCGGTACACGGTGCCAAATTCAGCTAAACGCAATGGTAAATCCTTGTAGGAGCGGGGCTTTGTCTTATAAATCTCACAGTGGTGTGGGCAATTCATAGGCTTCAAAAAGAATTCTTCATTCTCATCTGGCGTACGAATAGGTTGGAAAGAATCCTTACCGTATTTCGCATAGTGACCCGAAGTCACATACAATTCTTTACTCGCAATATGTGGAGTAATTACAGGTGAATAGCCAGCACGAACTTGTGCACGACGCAAGAAATTCTCTAAACGCTCGCGCAATAAAGTACCTTTAGGCAACCATAGCGGAAGACCCATTCCTACTTTTTCCGAGAAGGCAAATAATTCTAATTCCTTACCTAATTTGCGGTGATCGCGACGTTTTGCCTCTTCTAATAAGTGCAAATACTCTTCTAATTCTTTTGCTTTAGGGAAAGTAATCGCATAAATACGGGTTAGTTGTTTACGCTTCTCGTC
>CAIVPV010000275.1 GCA_903907915.1 uncultured Cytophagaceae bacterium | reverse complement strand
TATGTTTCTAAAGACATGGAAGAAGGATTCCCCGGAAAACTAAGCGTAAAAATGACCTATACTTTATCGGAAGACAATGAAATAAGCATCGCCTATGAAGCGACCACGGATAAGGCGACGGTCTTGAACTTGAGCAATCACTCCTACTTTAATTTGAGTGGGAACGCGAAACGCGATGTTTTGAATCAAGAGATGCAGATTAATGCCTCTCGATTAGTGGCGGTGAACAAAGTATTAATTCCGACGGGCTCGCTTACGCCAGTGGCAGGAACGCCATTCGATTTCACGAAACCGCATGTCGTAGGAGAACGCATTAATGATACCTCCTCCGAGCAGATTGCCTTAGGCGGAGGCTATGATCATTGCTGGGCTTTGGATAAGCCTTTGGGATCTTATGCAAAAATCGCGACGGTCGTTGAACCTATATCAGGACGTAAGATGGTGGTTTCTACGGATCAGCCGGGGGTTCAGTTTTATACGGGTAATTTCTTAGATGGACATTTGACGGGAAAATACGGGGTGCAGATTACGAAGCGCCACGGCCTTTGTTTAGAGACGGAACATTTTCCGGATTCGCCTAATCAGCCTTCATTTCCTAGCACGGTTTTGCGTCCAGGAGAGGTGTATAAAACAAAGACAGCTTATCAGTTTGGGGTGAACTAAAGCGTTTTCGCTTCGTTCCAGTAGATATCCATTTCTGCCAAAGTCATTTCGGAAAGCGCCTGGCCATTTTCTGCCGCGCGCTTTTCGAGGTGCTGAAAGCGTTTGATGAACTTTCTATTCGTCCGCTCTACGGCGGTTTCCGGATTAATATCGATGAATCGGGCAAAGTTGACCAAGCTAAAGATCAAATCCCCTAACTCGCCTTCCGCCTCCGCCTTGCCGGCTTCGTCTAATTCTTTACCCACAAAAGTCTCTTTGAATTCGCCCAGTTCTTCCTCCACTTTCTCCCACACCTGTTCTTTTTCCTCCCAGTCAAAACCCGCTCCGCGCGCCTTTTCCTGAATGCGCATCGCCTTCACGAGCGCTGGCAATGAACCTGGAACTCCGCCTAAAACGGATTTATTTCCTTCTTTTAATTTTAAGGCCTCCCAATTCTGCTTTACCTGCTCCTCGGTTTCGGCTACCACATCGCCATAAATGTGGGGATGGCGGCCGATGAGTTTTTCGCATAGCCCGTTCAAAACGTCGGTCACATCGAAAGCCCCTTTTTCAGAACCGATTTTACTGTAAAATACTAAATGAAGGAAAAGGTCGCCTATTTCTTTGCGAATCTCGGTCAGATCATTTCCCATGATCGCATCCGAAAGCTCGTAAGTTTCCTCGATGGTTAAGTGGCGCAAAGACTCCAGTGTCTGCTTCTTGTCCCATGGGCATTTCTCCCGCAGGTCATCCATCATCACTAGTAATCGGTCAAATGCCTCCGCGGCCTTCGGGTATTTCATTCTTACGGGTTCAGAGCGTAGACGCGAATGTAGTCGATTTGGAATTTGTTTGGAAAAATAGTGTCGTCCACCCCTTTCTGTCCGCCCCAGTTTCCACCGATCGCTAAGTTCATTAAGATATGTTGTTTCTTGTCAAAAGGCCATTGTTCCCAACCACCTTTCGGGTTTTTGAATTCGAAGTATTGCTTATCGTCAATGAAAGCGCGAATATAATCCGGGGTCCAGTCCACCCGGTAAGTATGGAATTCCGTATCCCAATTCGCCAAAGTCGTTGTTGCCGTCTTCTGCGTTCCAATGACGTGGTTAAAGGCCTTGGTATGAATACTTGCATGCATGACGCCCGGATCATAACCTACGTGTTCTAAGATATCGATCTCGCCATTGTCTGGCCAGTATTGCGTTCCATAATCCGATTGGCTTGCCAGCATCCAGATCGCTGGCCAGTTTCCTCGGCCGGCAGGGATTTTTGCTTTGGCCTCAATGCGACCATATAAGAAGTCGTTTTTTCCCTTCGTCACGATACGCGCTGAAGTATAAGCACTCGATCCGGCTGTTTCTTTGATCGCCTCGATCGTCAAAATGCCGTTCTCGATATGCGCATTTTTGATGTTAGCGTTGGTATAGTTTTGGAGTTCATTATTTCCCCATCCGCTATTTCCTACATCATAACCCCATTTCGATGCATCGGGTAAACCCGCTTTATCGAATTCGTCTGCCCAAAAAGGCGTCGTCGCAAACGTATATTCCTTAGGCGGAACTACCGGTAAATCAATGACATTAATCTTCGGAGCAACAGGCTCGTCCGATTTACAAGAGACGGCGCTTAGGCTAAAGATGATGAGTGCTAGTCGTAACATAGAGAGGGTTGATTTTTCCCAAAAATAGTATTTCCCCCCGAATTTTCCTCTCCATTATTCGTATATTTCGAGATGGATTTCAAATTGACCTCTTCTTACCAGCCCACCGGTGATCAACCCGAAGCGATTCGGCAATTAGTCGAGGGAATTAGGAAAGAAGAACAAGCCCAAACCCTATTAGGCGTAACCGGTTCTGGAAAGACGTTTACGATTGCGAATGTAATCCAGCAGACGAATCGGCCTACGCTGATTTTGAGCCATAATAAGACCCTCGCCGCCCAATTATACGGGGAGTTCAAGCATTTCTTCCCAGAAAATGCGGTCGAATATTTCATCTCTTATTACGATTATTACCAGCCCGAGGCCTTCATCGCCTCTACGGGAACCTATATAGAAAAAGATCTCTCGATTAATCAGGAGATTGAAAAGTTGCGTTTGGCGACGACCTCGTCCTTGATGTCTGGCCGCCGCGACATCATTGTGATCGCCTCGGTTTCCTGCATTTATGGTATGGGAAATCCGGAGGAATACCGAAATTCCATTATGCGCATTGCGGTAGGAGATACGATTTCTCGGAACCAGTTTTTGTTCCGTTTGGTGGAGATTCTCTACGCTCGGACCGAAGGCGAATTTCTGCGTGGAACTTTCCGTGTCAAAGGGGATACGGTTGATATTTTCTTAGCATACGCGGACTTCGGATATCGCTTTGTGTTTTTTGGCGATGAGATCGAGGAGATCCACCGCATCGACCCCTGGACGGGCAAGAAGATTTCTTCGGAGACCATGGTGGCCGTTTTCCCCGCGAACTTATTCGTGACGGGTCGCGACACCTTGAACAATGCCATCTCCCATATTCAGGAAGATTTAGTGAACCAGATCTCCTATTTTGGCCGCGAAGGACGTCTGACGGAGGCGGAGCGCATTAAGCAGCGGACGGAGTTTGACTTAGAAATGATGCGCGAACTCGGTTACTGCTCGGGCATTGAGAATTATTCTCGTTATTTTGACCAAAGAAAATCCGGCCAGCGCCCCTTCTGTCTACTCGACTTCTTCCCAGACGACTTCTTAATGGTCGTGGACGAAAGCCATGCCTCCATGCCCCAAATCCGGGCGATGTATGGCGGCGACCGCTCCAGAAAAGAATCCTTAGTCGAATATGGTTTCCGCTTGCCTTCGGCGATGGATAACCGTCCCTTGAAATTCGAAGAATTCGAAGATGTCATCGGCCAAACCATCTTCGTCTCCGCCACCCCATCCGATTACGAATTACGCCGATCAGAAGGAGTTGTGGTCG
The DNA here is from genome assembly GCA_903907915.1 of uncultured Cytophagaceae bacterium. Taxonomy (GTDB): domain Bacteria; phylum Bacteroidota; class Bacteroidia; order Cytophagales; family Spirosomataceae; genus Aquirufa. The sequence continues at coordinate 310 of CAIVPV010000275.1, read as the reverse complement.
AGCAAATCATTCGACCTACGGGTCTTTTGGACCCTTTAATCGAAGTGCGTCCCACGAAAAACCAAATCGATAATTTACTCGAAGAGGTCTACGACCGCATTAAGAAAAACGAGCGGGTTTTAATCACGACTTTGACTAAACGGATGGCGGAAGAGCTATCGAAATACCTCGACCGCGTAGGCGTTAAATGCCAGTACATTCACTCCGAAGTGAAAACTCTAGAACGTGTCGAGATTCTAAGGAATTTACGTTTAGGTGTCATCGACGTCTTAGTGGGGGTGAATTTATTAAGGGAAGGCTTGGACTTACC
>CAIVPV010000274.1 GCA_903907915.1 uncultured Cytophagaceae bacterium | reverse complement strand
TTTAAATAAGCATTTACATGTTCCGCTAAAATGGGATTATCTACGGATACAGAATCCTCTTTAGTAAAATAGCTAGGATCTCCTTCTTTTATCAGAAACGCTACATTAATCAATTTACCTATCGTATCAATTTTAGGCTCTACAATTGCCTTTAAAAAGCCATTCTCTCGGTAATAGCGCTGTATCTGATTTTGGTTTGTCTCTAACCAGCTACGGCTATAGGTTGGATTAGGAGATTTAAAGAATTGGATGAAACTAGGTTTTATTTGAAGAGAATCTTTTCTTTTCCTTTTATTGCCCAGATAAGTATATAATTTTGTAGGTAGTAATCTATGATAGGAATTTTTAATTCCGATTATATTTGACCGCAATTCCAGATTAGAAATTTGTCGAGTCCCTGATATATTAATTTGATTAATAACAGGTTGTTCTATTTCATAGCTTTGGTATTGGCCACAAGAAATGAGACCCAAACTCAAGATAATAAAACCGATAATTGATTGATTCTTCAAAAGATGCTAACTAATAAACAAATAAAGTTAATTAATTCCCTACATTCTAAAAAAGGAAGAAAAGAGAATGATTTATTTTTAGTAGAAGGAGAGAAGTCTTTGTTTGAATTATTGAAATCTGATTTTGTCATCGAATTCTTTATTATAAATGAATCTCAATCAGATGTAATAAATCAAATCAGTCTACAATCAAAAGCTCCTGTCTATTCTTTAGATGCCGAGTCTATTCAAAAGCTTAGCACCTTAGTTACTAATTCTTTCGGTTTAGCCGTTGTTCAGCAAAGGCATTTTTCTTCGTTTCAGATAAAAGAAAGGTATACCATAGTTTTGGATGGGATAAGAGATCCAGGAAACCTGGGCACCATTATTCGCATTTGCGATTGGTATGGGTTTAAACAATTGGTTCTATCCGATGATTGTACTGAATTTTATAATCCCAAAGTGATTATGTCTTCGATGGGCTCTTTTTCACGCATTGAATTCACTTATGTAGATTTAGTAGTTTTTTTAAAAGCACACCCTACTGTTAAAAAAATAGGCGCTGTATTAAACGGTGAAAACATTCATCAGTATACGTTTCCCGATACTGGTTTTATCATTTTAGGCAATGAATCAAATGGAATTCGGGAGGACGTTTTAGACTTACTAGACGAACGAATTACTATTCCTTCTTTTGGTGAGGCGGAATCTTTAAACGCAGGTATTTCCACAGCGATTATTGCTGATAATTTAAGGCGTTTTATCTTGAGCTAAATATTTCTCAATGCCCCAGTGTGCCAGATATAGGAGTGGGGTGAATAAAATAGCCACAAAGAATTTGTAAAAGTAATTATTGAATGAAACGTTCATCCATTGACTAAAAGTCCAATTCCCGAAAAGATAAAAGGCAATTCCAATCACTAATACGCTGTCAATTAATTGAGATATAAGCGTAGATCCGGTGGCTCTTAACCAAATATGCTTAGATCCAGTTCTAGCTTTTATTTTCTCAAAAACGAGTGCATCTATAATTTGACTGACTAAAAATGCCGATAGTGATCCTAAAATGATTCCTAAGCCTTGACGAAAGATGCGCGCAAATGCTTCGTTGATATTGAAATTTTCAGATCCTTTATTTACATCGACCCAGAAATCTGCCGGAACCAGTAGGGTGGCAGTGTAAATGATAAAGAAGGAAAAGGCAATAAATAAAGCGGTAGTAAATGAAATGAATCTCACCCCTTTCTTTCCAAAGTAATCATTGATGATATCCGATGTTATAAATACTAAGGGCCAATTCAGCGCGCCTGCAGTCTGATTTAAATCCCAGAAATCACCCCAAGGTGTTTGCCAATGCAATGGTGAAAATCCCAAAGTTCGCTCTATACTTACAATCTTTACACCAATAATCTCTGCTACGATAGCATTAGTAAGAAATATACCAAATAGGAATATAAATAACTTTTGTTTTCGAGAGAACTGGTTAAATATCATTTTCTGTAATTTTCGAAATGTGTAGCTATTTTATCTAAAGCTACTCCTAATTGCTCCACGTGGGGTAAAAAGACAATTCTAAAATGATCTTTTCCGCTAAAATTAAAGCCTCGACCACCTACTACTAAAATCTTTTGCTCTTCTAGTAGTGACATGACAAAATGATTGTCATCTTCAAAATTGAATTTAGATAGATCAATTTTAGGAAAGAGATATAAGGCTCCTTTGGGTTTTGCTGCACTAACTCCATCTATAGCATTGATGCGTTCATAGGCTAGGTTCATTTGGCGATTTATGCGACCTTCTTTAGCTACTAAATCATTTATAGACTGGTATCCACCTAAAGCTGTTTGTATGCCATATTGCGTAATAACATTAGCACAAAGTCGGGTGCTAAATAAAAAATTTAATCCTTCAATATAGGATTTGGCTTTATGTTTAGCCCCAGTTAATATCATCCATCCACCTCTAAATCCCGCTGCACGGTAATTTTTAGACAATCCACCCATAGTAATGATTAAAATATCATCTGATAAACCCGCTGCGGTATGGTGAACTGTTCCGTCAAATAAAATTTTATCGTAAATTTCATCCGCAAATAGCACCAGTTGATGCTTTGCAGCTAAAGCCACCACTTTTTTTACTGTATCTTCTGAATACACTGCCCCAGTGGGATTATTAGGGTTTATTAGAACTATAGCTCTAGTTTTAGAAGTTATTTTGGATTCAATATCGGCTAAATCAGGAGCCCATTCATTTTCTTCATCACAGGCATAATGAACAGCTTTACCACCTGCTAAACCTGCTACTGTAGTCCAAAGGGGATAATCGGGAGACGGAATCAATACTTCATCATCTGTATTAAGTAAAGCCGTCATTACTAAGGAAATAAGTTCACTGACTCCATTTCCAATGTATATATCTTCTATTAATATATTTTTAACGCCTAAGTTTTGATAATACTGCATAACCGCTTTTCGTGCGGCAAATAAACCTCTAGAATCAACATATCCCTGAGCACTTCGTATATTTACAATTATATCATGGACAATTTCATCGGGGGTTTCAAAGCCAAAGGCAGCAGGATTCCCTATATTTAATGAAGTGATCTTGTAACCCTGATTTTGAAGAGCTAAGGCCTTGTCATAAACTGGTCCACGAATTTCGTATTTAAGGTGATCTAGGCGTTTACTTTTTAATATATCCATGCTATTTTTGATAGAACTGTAAAAATAGTAATTAAATTTTATTGAATTTACCCGTCTTTATGAATTTAAAGGAAATAGGTATTTTATTGGTTAGCCTTTATTTGGCATCTTCCTTACTAATCGCATATAAATATTATAGGGCTAGGGGTGGCGTGTTTAAGATTTCACGTATGCTTATCTTTAAATATATCTATCGTTTTATTTTATTGGTTGGGTTTTCTGTATTGTGCTATTATACAACTAGCATTAAGCCTTCTAGTGAATTAAATACATCAAGTACTAATTCTAGTATGTTTGCTATTGCTTCTAACAGCTCCAGTCTTACATGGAAGAGTTTGCAAGCTAAGGTTAATGAGATGCCAGAGGAAGGGCAGTTTAGTTTAACTATGTTTGTGCCTAAAGAGCAAGAATGGCTTCAAATAATTCCGACAACAAACAAAGATTCTTTTTTGCAGTTAATCGAACATGCGCATGAATCACAAGTTATTTATCCTAAATTAGTTGTAACTGAGAAGTTAAATCGTACGCCTAAAGAGGATCAGTTTGTCGTATATTCTCTAAAAAATGGTCAATGGGAAGTAGAGGATAACGAATCTACTAATTCGTCTTTTTTATCCACCAACTTGCTAAATAGTTGGATTGGAGCTTCTTATGTGAGATCCTATTTAGTAATTTTGATTCTATTTTTATTATTTTTAGATATTGCATTTACTGCCAAAGCCATTAAAATTTAGATGTTTTCAACGCTATTTTATCTTTTTATTTTATTCTATGAGGGATTATTCTCCAGATCTTCTGAAGAGTATAATCTTCAGATCTTGCAATTGAATCAGCAAATAAAGAGTCATAAGTATGAAATGGCTTTTCAAAATGCGCAAAAGCTAAAAAGATCAACCCTATTTATTAACCCTGCCATCGAGAATACGATAGTCGTCTTAGAATTAAAATTGCACTCGACTAGTCATTTTAGGAAGTCTGTTTCATTAAAATCTAATTCAATTTCGAACGATATATTATTAAGTCATTTTTCTGCCTTAAGAGGTAATAGTTCAACTGGTTTGGAGGATTTGCATCAATCTATAATTAAAAATGGCAACGTGGACACCTTAGTAAAGTCATACGAATTGTACGCATTCAATTTTCCGCAGAATAAATTAAAGAAACAACAGCAATCCCCTCAAATGATTAGCCAATCACAAAAAATAAATACGCAAGAAGCTTTATCTTTACTTGATTTGATGAAGAAAAAGCAAAAGAACCTTATCTATTAATTAGCCTTACCATGAATTCAGCACCTTATCAATTTCCTAATCAACGCTCTTTTTATAAAGGAAAAGTGCGTGATGTGTATGGAATTGGAGATCATCTTTTAATGATTACTTCAGATCGTATATCTGCATTCGATGTTGTATTGCCTAAGCTTATTCCATTTAAAGGTCAAGTCTTAAATCAAATCGCCTCTTATTTTTTACAAAAAACGGCCGATATAGTCCCTAACTGGTTAGTTGCAACGCCAGATCCTACTGTGGCTTATGGGTTAAAATGTGAGCCATTTGCTATAGAGATGGTTATAAGGGGGTATTTAGTCGGACATCTTTGGAGAGAGTATAAATCTGGTAAAAGGGAAGTTTGTGGTGTAAAGTTACCAGAAGGATTAAAAGAAAATCAACAACTACCAGAGCCTATCATTACACCTACGACTAAAGCTAGCGAAGGCCATGATGAGGATATTTCAGTTGCAGCTATTATTGAACAAGGTATCGTTTCTAAATTGCATATGGATGAATTGTGTGCTATTACAAAACGTTTGTTTCAACGAGGACAAGAAATGGCCGCAGATAAAAATTTGATACTAGTAGATACTAAATATGAGTTTGGTTTATATCAGGGTAAGATTATGTTAATGGATGAAATTCACACACCGGATTCATCTCGTTATTTTTATAAGGAATCTTACGCTGATTTATTTGCAAATGGCTTAGCTCAAAAACAATTATCGAAGGAGTTTGTGCGAGAATGGTTAATCGCGAATGGTTTTCAAGGAAAAGAGGGGCAGCAGATACCTTTTATTACCGATGAATTTGTACTAGAAATTTCTGAACGCTATATCCTTCTATTCGAAGAAATTACAGGCTTAAGTTTTACTAAAGAACCTCAAGAAGATTTATATAATCGTATTTATACTAACACAATTAAGTTTTTACAACATGTCTGACGTAAATTCATTTAAACTCGAACAAAACGAGAGTTATGCCCTTATCGATTGGATGGCTGATGACTTAGCTTCGGCTAATTCAGAAGAATTAGAGAATGCTATTCGTTTATTATTTAAGAAAGATTATGCTAATATGGTTCTTAATCTTTCCAAAACCGCAGAAATCGACGGTTATGGTGTTTCTGCTATACGTAAAGGAACAAAGATCTGTACCAATGAAGGTGGATTGTTTGTGGTGGTTACTAAGAATGAAGCTATCGCAGAAAGATTAGATGCAGCTAAAATTGAAAATTTAGCTTTATTGAATACAGTGCAAGAAGGTGTCGATGCTATTTACCTAAATGATTTAGAGAATGAGTTCCAAGATGAGGATGATACGGAAGGGGAGAGCGAATTTGGAGAATCAAGTGGCGATGATTATGATTAAAATAGCATTATAACAAGAAAATTTGTGTTCCATTTCTGATATTTTCAATTCAGAAGAATATTTTGTCTATAGATCGTTTTGCCAAATTTAATTTTAATTAAATTTGAGATTAGGTATATTTTATATCTTTAAAGGTGCTGTCTTCAGTCGAAATGCTTTTTAGATTTATTAATAATTTTATTAGAATATTTATAGTTTACTATGAGAAATCCGAATGAGGTAGGTTTGTACAGAAAAGAATTTGAACACGATGCGTGTGGGATTGGCTTTGTTGCTAGTTTGAAAGGCATTAAATCTCATCGTATTGTTCAAGATTCAATTAAAATGTTAATTCGGATGGATCACAGGGGAGCATGCGGATGTGATCCTAATTCTGGTGATGGTGCGGGTGTTTTAGTACAACTGCCTCATGAATTCTTTCTAGAAGAAACAAGTTCACTTGGTTTTGCTTTACCTTCTTTAGGTAACTATGGTGTAGGGATGGTATTCTTTCCTACGGATGAAATATTGATTAAAGAATGTAAAGAGGTAATTGAACGCAAAACTAAAAAACTAGGACTGCGCGTATTAGGTTATAGAACTGTCCCAGTTGATAATTCGGAAATCACAGGAGCAGATTCAGGTAATACGGAGCCATCTATTCAGCAATTATTTATTGAAAGACCTGCTGATTGTGCTTCAGAGATTGATTTTGAGCGTAAGCTATATGTTTTTAGACAGTACGTTTCTAAGTTGCTGAATGAGACGATTTCTGGATTAGATAACAACTTCTATTTTGCTTCCTTGTCTTGTCGTACCATTATTTATAAGGGTATGTTAACGACCATGCAAGTTCCTGGTTATTTCTTAGATCTATTTCAAGAAAACTTTACCTCGGCTTTAGCTATTGTACATTCACGTTTCTCCACGAATACATTCCCAGAATGGAAATTGGCTCAACCTTTTCGTTTCATTGCGCACAATGGAGAGATTAATACAGTAAAGGGTAATTCTTCTTGGATGCAAGCTCAATCAGCCTTGTTTTCAAGTAAATATTTTACACAAGAGGAATTAGACATGATTCTTCCTGTTTGTAGCCTTGGACAATCGGATTCTGCCATTCTGGACAACGCCATTGAATTATTGTATTTAACGGGCCGTTCTTTACCTCATGTGATGATGATGCTGATCCCTGAAGCTTGGGATGGTAACGAAAGCATGAAGAAGTATAAGAAGGATTTCTATGAATACCATGCGGCAATGATGGAGCCTTGGGATGGCCCTGCGAGTATTTCATTTACGGATGGGAAAATGATCGGTGCTACTTTAGACCGTAATGGTCTTCGTCCCTCCCGTTATTGGGTAACGTCGGATGATCACGTAATTATGGCATCAGAAGCTGGTGTGTTAGATTTAGATCCTGCTACTATTGTTTCTAAAGGTCGTTTACAACCTGGTAAAATGTTTGTAGTAGACATGGAACAAGGTCGTATAATTCCGGATGAAGAATTAAAAGAAAAAATTTGTCAACAACAGCCTTATGGGGAATGGTTGTTAAATAATAAAATTAGAGTTGAAGATTTACCCGAGGCTGGAAGTGAGTACAGACAACCTAAAGCAATAGAATTAGTTTCGAGACAACAGATTTTTGGCTTTACTACAGAAGATATTCGGATTGTTTTAGCTCAAATGGCTGAAACTGGTAAGGAAGCGTTGGGATCTATGGGTATCGATACTCCATTAGCTGTTTTATCTGAAAAGGCACAACATTTATCTTCTTATTTCAAGCAGTTATTTGCTCAAGTAACGAATCCCCCTATTGATCCGATTCGAGAGCGAATGGTTATGTCGCTACTTTCTGATATTGGTGGTTTATCTAACTTACTGGAAGAGAGTCCGTCTCATTGTCGTCAAATAGAAATACAACAACCGGTATTACGCAACAGAGAGGTAGAGAAAATACGTTGGATTGATCATGAGAATTTCCAAACAAAATCCATACACATGACTTTCCGTGCGTCGGAAGATGAAGGTGTTTTGAAGAGAGCTTTGGATCGCATTAATCAATATGCAGAAGATGCTGTGGATGATGGTTATTCCATTATTTTATTAACGGACAGGGGAATTGATAGTTCTCATGCGCCTATTCCTTCTTTATTAGCTTTAGCGTCTGTACACAATCACTTAATTCGGACGAAAAAGCGAGCCAAAGTAGGTATTATAATTGAAGCAGGGGGATGTTTGGGAAACACATCATTTTGCTACATTGATTGGATACGGCGCGAGTGCAGTTAATCCTTATATGGCTTTTGAAACAATCAAAGCCATGAAAGATCAGGGTTTTGTCAATCAGGATTTAAGCTACGATAAATTAGAGTATAATTATATTAAAGCAGTGAATGGAGAACTTTTAAAGATCTTCTCTAAAATGGGTATTTCTACATTGCAATCCTACCAAGGTGCTCAAATTTTTGAAATTTTGGGTATAGGCAAGGATGTCGTTGATACTTATTTTACGGGATCGATTTCTCGAATTGGGGGTATTAGTTTAGATATCATAGCGAAAGAGGCTCTAATTAAGCACTCTTCCGGTTATCAATTATTGAAACAAGAATCACCGAAATTAGAAGTAGGCGGTATCTACCAATGGAAACAAAGAGGCGAGGAGCATTTATTTAATCCTGCCACAATCCATTTATTACAGCAAGCTACGAGGCAGAATGATTATGCTGTTTATAAAAAATATGCTCAATTAATTGATGACCAAAGTAAGAAGACTATTACATTACGTGGTTTACTTAAGTTTAAATCAAGTTCGGCGATTTCAATCGATGAAGTGGAGCCTATTGAAAATATTTTAGCTCGTTTTGCGACTGGGGCGATGTCTTTCGGGTCTATTTCTTTTGAAGCTCATACGACATTAGCTATTGCGATGAACCGCATTGGTGGTAAATCTAACACAGGCGAAGGTGGTGAAGATCCGATTCGTTTTGAAAAAATGGCTAATGGGGATTCTATGAATTCAGCGATTAAGCAAGTAGCCTCGGGTAGATTCGGTGTGACGGCAAATTATTTAACGAATGCGAAAGAACTTCAAATTAAAATGGCCCAAGGTGCTAAACCTGGCGAAGGTGGTCAGTTACCTGGACATAAAGTAGATGATTGGATAGGTAAAACGCGTCATAGTACGCCTGGTGTAGGTTTAATTTCTCCTCCTCCACACCACGATATTTATTCTATTGAAGATTTAGCTCAGTTAATTTTTGACTTAAAGAACGCGAACAGAGCAGCTAGAATTTCAGTAAAATTAGTTTCTGAAGCTGGTGTAGGAACAATTGCAGCAGGTGTGGCGAAAGCACATGCGGATCATATTTTGATTGCTGGTTATGATGGTGGTACTGGAGCGTCTCCCTTATCGTCTATTCGCCACGCTGGTTTACCATGGGAACTAGGTTTAGCTGAAACTCACCAAACACTAGTAAAAAATAAGTTACGTGGTCGGGTTACAATTCAAGCAGATGGCCAAATTAAAACGGGAAAAGATATTGCAGTAGCAGCTTTGTTAGGAGCAGAAGAATTCGGTGTAGCGACCGCTGCTTTAGTAACAGCTGGATGTATTATGATGCGTAAGTGTCATTTAAATACTTGTCCGGTAGGAGTTGCAACAACAAATCCTGAATTAAGGGCTTTGTACACAGGTCAAGCAGAGCATGTAGTGAATTTATTCCATTTCTTAGCGCAAGAATTGAGAGAGATTATGGCGGAACTAGGTTTCCGTAAATTAGAAGAGATGGTAGGTCGTGTGGATTTATTGGAGATGAAGGATCTTTCAAGTCATTGGAAATTCAAGAATTTAGATTTAAGTCCCATTTTAGCACCTGCAGTTTTATCCGATGGAGTGGCTTTATTTAAGTCTGAAGAGCAAGATCATGGTTTATCAGAACAAATAGATTGGGAATTACTAAAAATAGCTCAACCTGCTTTAGAGAAAGCTAAGTCAGTTTTTGCAGAACTTGATATTATCAACGTTAATCGTTCAGTAGGTACTATTTTATCAAATGAGATAACAAAAAAATATGGTGCTAAGGGTCTTCCATCTGATACTATTCATGTTAAATTTAAAGGTACGGCAGGACAGTCATTTGGAGCATTTTCAGTGAAGGGTATTAAATTTGAAATAGAAGGAGATGCAAATGACTACGTCGGTAAAGGATTATGCGGTGCTACTTTAGTGGCTTATCCATCATCTGAGGCATCTTTTAAAGCATCTGAAAATTCTATCATAGGTAATGTTTCCTTTTATGGCGCTACCTCTGGAGAAGCTTACCTAGCTGGTATGGCCGGAGAACGTTTTTGTGTAAGAAACTCTGGCGCTAAAGTGGTGGTAGAGGGAATCGGTGATCATGGTTGTGAGTATATGACTGGAGGTTTAGTTATTATTTTAGGTGATACGGGTAGAAATTTTGGTGCTGGTATGTCAGGCGGAGTAGCTTATATTTTAGATGAACAAAATAAGTTCGATGCCAAAGTAAATCGCGAAATGGTTGAAATCAGTGAATTAACGCCTGAAGACAAGAATATTATCTTGATGTTTCTAGAAAAACATGTAGCCTTAACTGGTTCAGTTAAAGGGAAACAAGTCTTTGATAATTTTAATGCTTTAGCTAGTCAATTTAAGAAAGTATTACCTGTTGATTATAAGAATGCTTTAAGCTCCCGGAATTTAACTATTTCAGATGTATTGGCAGATAAAGATCGAGTGTATCAAAATATTCAAGTAGATTTAAAATAAGATAGAATGGGTAAGCCTACCGGATTTTTAGAAATTGACCGCATATTAGCTCCCAAGAGAGCTGTTTCTGAGCGTGTTAATGATTATAAAGAAATAGAACAATTAAATACAATAGCAGACACAGAAGCGCAAGCTAGTCGTTGTATGGATTGCGGCACTCCTTTTTGTCATAATGGTTGCCCGCTTGGAAATATTATTCCCGAATTTAACGATGCTGTTTATGAGCAGAATTGGAAATACGCCTATGATATTTTAAGTACCACTAATAATTTTCCTGAGTTTACAGGACGAATTTGTCCAGCGCCATGTGAGTCTTCTTGTGTTCTAGGAATTAATAAACCGGCGGTAGCTATTGAGTTAATTGAGAAATCCATTATTGAGAAAGCTTATTCAGAGGGTTGGGTAATTCCCTTCGTTCCTAAATTACGTAGTGGTAAAAAAATCGCAGTTATTGGTTCTGGTCCAGCGGGTTTAGCTGCGGCTGCTCAATTAAATAAGGCAGGTCACTTAGTTTCGGTTTATGAGCGTGCTGATCAAATTGGTGGCTTATTAAGGTATGGAATTCCTGATTTTAAATTAGATAAGTCTGTTGTCTCACGCCGAGTGGAGGTGATGAAAAAAGAGGGTATTACCTTTATTACAAATGCAAATATTGGTACATCCGAAAAATTAGTCAATTTGACGAATGATTTTGATGCAGTCTTAGTAGCTACTGGAAGTACGGTACCTCGCTTTATTCCTGCTAAAGGAGATGATGCTAAAGGAATTTATCCAGCAATGGAATTTTTATCTCAGCAGAATAAGCGTAATGCCGCGATTTCTCTAGAAGTGAACCATAAGGGTGAAGTTTATGGTAATAATGATATATATGCGAAAGGAAAGCATGTGGTCATAATTGGTGGGGGTGATACAGGTTCAGATTGTGTGGGTACGTCTAATCGGCATAAAGCTGCCTCTATAACTCAGATTGAAGTAATGCCTAAACCTCCAGTAGATAGAGCTTCTACTACTCCTTGGCCTAATTGGCCTTCTATGTTACGTACATCTACGTCGCATGATGAAGGTGTGGAGCGCTTATGGTCGATTGCCTTACAGGAATATGTTAAAAATGATAAAGGTGAATTAGAAGCTCTGATTATTGGTGATATAGTTTACAAAATGAAGGAAGGGAAAATGGAGCAAGAAATTATCAATAGCAGAAAGATTCCTTGTGATTTAGCACTTATTGCTGCTGGTTTTTTACATACGGATCATAATGACTTGTTTGAGCAGTTAAAGGCTGTGGGAGTGAAGTCAGACGAACGTGGTAATTTAATGGCTAGTTCAGCATATCAATCTGATAATGAGAAAGTTTTCATCGCAGGCGATGCTAGACGTGGTCAATCTTTAGTGGTTTGGGCGATCTCCGAAGGTCGGGAGGCCGCTAGAAATATGGATTTATATTTGATGGGAAAAACGAATTTAGAAGGTAAATCTATCTCCAGTTTTGACCTTATGGCTAAATAATTTTTCAGCATAAATTTCATTTACTAAATATATTTAGTACATTTGTGCTCTCTTAAATGCTAGGAGAGATGCCTGAGAGGCCGAAAGGACATGTTTGCTAAACATGCGTACTGGTAACGGTACCGAGGGTTCGAATCCCTCTCTCTCCGCAGTCAATTTTCGGGGTGTAGCGTAGCCCGGTATCGCGCTTGGTTTGGGACCAAGAGGTCGTAGGTTCGAATCCTGCCACCCCGACAAAAGTCAATTTATGAGGACGTGTTTTACACCATACATAAGTTGACTTTTTATTTTAGGTTCCGTAGCTCAGTTGGATAGAGCAACTGCCTTCTAAGCAGTAGGTCTTTGGTTCGAATCCAAACGGAATCACAAAAAGTGTAGCATTAAGAGAAGAGGATTTATTCAAATCCTTTTTTTTATTTCCCTTCCTTAAATCTTCTATTTTTAGTAAATTGAGCTAATTAGCACATTAGGCATGAATATACCCGAATTAAGAGGCAAAATTGACCAAATAGATGATTCTATTCTATCACTTTTAGTGAAAAGAATGGAGTTTGTAGAGGAGATTGGTAAGTTAAAACGGGAGTCTAATACAGTCATTTATCATCCTGATAGAGAAAAAGAGATCATTGATCGTCTAGCTAATCAATTTACTGGTAAATTAAGAAAGGAAGCTATTGAGGCTATTTTTCTGGAGATATTTGGAGTTTCTCGTAATTTAGAACTACCTGAAATCATTTGTTATTTAGGACCTGAAGGTAGCTTTACTCATCAGGCTGCAGAAACACGTTTTGGCGCTGTTGCAGATTATATTTCTCTACCTTCTATAAAATCTGTATTTGAATCAGTAGAAACTGGCCGTGCTAAATATGGAGTGGTCCCTATTGAGAATAATCAAGAAGGAATGGTTAAAGAGACGATGGATCTTTTGAGTGAAAAGAATCTTTTTGTTATTTCTGAGATTATAATTCCGGTTAATTTTTGCTTAGCATCTAAACACAATGGCATACAGGGTATTAAAAAGATCTATTCTAAGGATATCGCTTTTCAACAATGCAAGGGCTTCTTAGGGGACTATTTTTCAGGTCAGGAAGAGGATTTCTTTGTTCAGGTAGATTCTACGTCAAGAGCGGCTAAATTAGCAGTAGAGGACGAAGATGGTGCTGCTTTATGTTCTCATATTGCTGCTAAGATTTATTCCTTGCCTATTTTATTTGATAATATCCAAGACAACGATTCGAATCAAACGCGCTTTTTTATCATTTCTAAAGTGGAGAATTTAAAAAAGACAGATAAGGATAAGACTAGTATAGCTATTAAATTAAAGAATGATGATAAGCCTGGGGCATTACTTTCTCTGTTGCAAGACTTTGAGACGAGAGGAATCAA
>CAIVPV010000273.1 GCA_903907915.1 uncultured Cytophagaceae bacterium | reverse complement strand
TTATTACGCAACCATTCTTTTTGTTCAACGTCACGAATATAGGAATATTCAAAGCCTACACTTCCCGCATAAATGGTATGCAAAGCTGCTTGAATAGTTCGTAAGGTAGCTGCGCCTAGGCCCATAAACGAACCTGCTTGAAAAACGGCATCTAAATCAGCATCAGACAAAGAATAATCCACCAAGTCTAAACGTGGCTTGCGATCCTTGCGCTCTCGAACGGGATTGGTTTTAGATAATAAGTGTCCTCTAGAACGGAAAGCCTTAATCAAGGAGATAACAGCCATTTCTTTTTGAACATGACTCACATCTGTAGAAGTAGCGCCCGTAGGAGCACCCTCACCTAACCAGGTTTGAGAAAAATCAAAACCCTTAAAGAAATCTCTCCAAGAGCTATCTACTGAATTGGGATCTTGTTTATACGCCTCATACAAGTCAGCTATGACTTGCGTATCGGCATTGGCAACGTAGGAAAATGAATCCATAAGTTAATTTTCTAGGCTTTAGGCCAAAGAAATGTTTCAATGTTTTTGGTTTAGTATAAATCTTAACATCGTCTTAATGCTAAAATCTACGCAATTTACTATTTGCTTACCAAAATACCCCTAATTAGTACCGGTTTTTTGGCTACAGGAACACAAATTTCTGAGGAAAATGAGATGATACAAAAACGCATTTCGATTTCTTTAAAAATTTCAATTAATTCTCTATAAATCACCAACAATTTCAAGATTCTTTTAAGGCTGAAATTGTCCTAATTTTCCTAAACCAAAATCAAGGTCATATCGAAGAAAAATTTGATGAAATCCAGACGCTTCACTCGTAGTCGAACTTCCTAAAGTAGACACATTTTTACCCAGAAAATCATAGGAATATCCCACTCTGAAATTTAAACCTAAAGGAACCTCCGCCGAACCCAATAAAGCTGGATCTCCAAATTCCGAACCTGTCTGCTGGTACCATAAACCGATTCCTAGTTTTTCTTGGTACCAAAAGGTCGCATTAAAATCAATTTTTGTCTGCTGATCCTTCCGTAAAACAGTTCCAATTTTTAGCGTATGCAGGTCTGCCACAGGAAAATAATAGGATGCTTGTACATAAAGTGGTGCATCCCCTAAACTATCGAAACGATTTGAAGGCTTTGAAATACCTAGCATGAATGCCTCTTTTCGATAAGAAACACCGATTCCGATACTTCCTAACATCTCGCTTGTGCCCGATTTACCTAAAATAGGATATTGATTTACCCCCAGATTCACTCCATAACTCAGCTGATTCCCTCTCCCCCAATACTCGTGCTTCGAAACAACTGCCGCTAAACCTAAATTAGATGAAATCATTCCGGATGAAGTCTTATACGATTGATCTGTATTGTATCCCAAAAATCCCAAACCCCAGCTTCCCTGCTGTAAAGGCATATCAATGCTCATTAATTGCTGAGAGGATGAGGAGCCGCCAATAGTCTGAAACAGAGGCTTTTTTCGAAAAACCCCTTTAGCAGAGAAAATCTTCTGAGCTCCGGCAT
The DNA here is from genome assembly GCA_903907915.1 of uncultured Cytophagaceae bacterium. Taxonomy (GTDB): domain Bacteria; phylum Bacteroidota; class Bacteroidia; order Cytophagales; family Spirosomataceae; genus Aquirufa. The sequence goes on along the minus strand of CAIVPV010000273.1, from coordinate 1,099 downwards.
CCGCTGGATTAATGGCCAAAGGCAAAAAAGGATAAGCCATTCGCAAGGATTCTTGCTGGCCTTGCGCAAAGAAAGCAAGCAATAGAAATAGGACAATTTGTTTCATAAAATCTGACAATGTGACACCTCTACTCGGCTTGGAATTAAAATTGCAAAAGGATGTTCAAATTTAGAATTATTAATTTTTAAAAATATGAAAGAAACAGGTAACATCTCCATTCACACCGAGAACATTTTTCCCATTATCAAGAAATTTCTCTATTCGGATCACGAGATTTTCCTTCGTGAGCTAGTTTCCAACGCAGTCGATGCGTCCCAAAAAATCAAGCGATTAAGTTCCATTGGTGAATTTAATGGCGAATTAGGGGAGCTGAAGGTGAAAGTTAGTTTTGACAAAGACAAAAAAACGATCACAATTTCAGATAACGGTATCGGTATGACCGCCGAAGAAATCAAGAAATATATTAACCAAATCGCCTTCTCAGGTGCTACAGAATTCGTAGAGAAATACAAGGATCAAGGAGACGATAAAGGTATAATCGGACATTTTGGTCTAGGTTTCTATTCTGCCTTTATGGTGGCAAAAGAAGTAGAGATCATCTCTAAATCCTATCAAGACGGTGCAGAAGCCGCTACTTGGAAGTGTGACGGATCTACCGAATACACAATAGGACCAGCAAAAAAGAAAACCCGTGGTACGGATATCATCTTGCACATCGCGGAGGATTCTGAGGAGTTTTTAGAGGAGTTCAAATTAAAGTCCATCTTGGAGAAATACGGCAAATTTTTGCCGATTGAAATCGAATTTGGCGATAAGGTTATTAATAACCCGAACCCGATTTGGACTAAATCACCATCGGACTTAACGGACGAAGATTACTTGAAATTTTACGAAGAATTATACCCATTCCAAGAGAAGCCATTATTCTGGATTCACTTAAATGTGGATTATCCGTTCAATTTGACGGGTATTTTATACTTCCCTAAAGTAAAAAACGAGATGCAATTGCAACGCGAAAAAATCTCGCTTTACAGCCGCCAAGTATTCATTACCGATGAGGTAAAAGACATCGTTCCTGAATTCTTAATGTTATTGCAC
>CAIVPV010000272.1 GCA_903907915.1 uncultured Cytophagaceae bacterium | reverse complement strand
GCATACACCGAAGGTGTTCCAGTAATAGCAGTTTTATTACGTTTTTGATCTACTTGATACAATACACCTGCGCGATCTGTAACCAAATAATCGTTCGAAGGCAACTGAACAAATCCCCAAGGGCTATCCAATCCCGTCACGATCGTATCTAAGGCAATCGTCATGCCGTCTGACTTGAATATATTCGAAGTAGGTTTGTTCGCGAACTTGTATTGCTCCACACCAGCTAAATTTTCAACGATTAAATCCGCTAGTTTTTCGATTTCTTTCGGAGTCAAAACTTCTTTCCAGGTAGGCATCCCTAGTTCTGGATAACCATTCGTGATGCTGGCTAAAATGTCAGATTTTTTATCTCCGTGTTTCCATTTGCGGTCCACGAAAGCTTCCACTTTTTCCCCGTGGCAAGACGCACAATATTTAGTATAATTCACCTCAGCTGGCTCTTCTGTTACTGCAGGCGCCTTTGTTAAAGACATTGTGCTTAGTGCGGCCATCGCAATCAGGCCAATAAAGGATATTTTTTTATACATAGTTCAGTAAATTTTCAGCTACGAAGCTAAAAATTAATTTCTATATTTCTATCTTTAAAGCTTACCTGATTCAACTATGAAAAAAATCTTACTCGTTTTATTATTCGCGTCGTTTAACTTAAGCGCGCAGGTGCCTAGTCCTAAATCGCATTTTGGGTTTAACATAGGCGATAATTACCATTTAGCGACGTTCACTCAGACGGAAGCCTACTTAAAGAAGGTGGCAGCGTCTTCTAATCGCGTGAAATTGCAGTCGATCGGACTGACGGAAGAAGGCCGAAACCAGTACATGGTCATCGTGTCGGATCCGGCGAATATTAAGAATTTGGCAAAATACAAGGCTATTTCGCAGCGTTTGGCGCGGGCGGAAGGCTTGAGTGAGCTGGAGGCTAAGACTTTGGCCAAAGAAGGAAAAGCCATCGTCTGGATCGACGGCGGATTGCACGCCACAGAAACGGTGGGAATACATCAATGGATCGAATCGATTTACCAATTCACAACCAGAAACGACGAGGAAACAAAACGGATTCTCCAAAACACCATCATCCTTTTCGTGCACGCGAATCCGGATGGACAAGAACTTGTTTCGAACTGGTATATGCGCAAGGCAGACACGCTGAAGCGCTCCACAGATAATTTGCCACGTTTATACGAAAAATACATTGGTCACGACAATAATCGCGATTTCTACATGATGAATATGAGCGAGTCTACGAATATGGCTCGCCAGCAATACACCGAGTGGATGCCTCAAATCCTCTACAATCACCACCAAACCGGCCCAGACGGCACGGTGGTTGCAGGTCCTCCGTACCGCGATCCATTCAATTATGTGTATGATCCGTTATTAATCACCGGAATCGACGCTTTAGGTGCGGCGATGAGCTCTCGCTTAAACGCGGAGGGCAAACCAGGTTACACGATGAAATCAGGATCGGTTTATTCGACTTGGTGGAACGGTGGATTGCGTACCACGGCCTATTACCACAATATCATTGGTTTATT
>CAIVPV010000271.1 GCA_903907915.1 uncultured Cytophagaceae bacterium | reverse complement strand
TCAATAGTTTTGCTCAAATGTCCAAAGTGATGATAATTATGTGACATCGAGAATCGCGCCACGGCGACCTTCTCCTTATAACCATTTTTTTATAGATCCCGTAGTGGCAATGATTATTTCTGATAATCTTCCATGTAGGTAGGCTGGGAAACAGACAAAATATCTTTCGTAAATGTGGATCTAACGAATACTAAAGATTACCGCGAATTCGATTCCCCCTTTTCCTATAATGGTAGAACTTACGTAGAAGGAAAATTAAATTATTTGATCAATTTCAGACCTGAATACGGTCGCCAATGGGCTTTATTAAAACAAGCAAGTGAAGGAGGAACGAGTTTGAATGGTCGCATTGCAACGGGTCCTACCATTGGAATTCAAAAGCCCTATTTTGTAGATATTGTTTATACAGAAGCGGGAAAGTCCATTTCAGCGAGTGTTCCGATGGCGAAAGCTTTGGACAATACCTATACCAAATCCATTATTAGCGGTGAAGGAAGCTTCTTCTCCGGATTATCCCAGGCAAAATTTATCCCCGGATGGCACGTAAAAACGGCTCTAGAGTTTAAATTTGAGACCTTAAAACAGAACTACCTTGCCATCGAGACGGGCTTTATTGTAGATTATTTTAGCCAGCCTGTGGAGATTTTAAACCAAACAAACCCTAGATCCGTTTATACGACGGGTTATGTGACCTTTTTCTTTGGAAAAAGTAAATAGATAAAATATGATTGAATTACCTCAAGTAAGTCCTGCCGCTAATTCTCGCAAACCAGATTGGTTACGAGTTAAATTACCGATCGGCGAAAAATATACGAACGTGCGTAAAATCGTGGATGAATACAAATTGCATACGATTTGCCAATCCGGAAATTGCCCTAATATGGGGGAATGCTGGGGTGAAGGAACGGCTACTTTCATGATCCTAGGAAACGTTTGTACACGCTCTTGCACTTTTTGTGCCGTTGCAACGGGACGTCCCATTGAATATGATGAAGACGAACCACGCCGAGTGGCAGATGCCATCCAATTAATGAAAGTAAAGCATGCGGTGATTACTTCTGTAAACCGGGATGAATTAAAAGATAAAGGGGCTGAAATTTGGTACCAAACCGTTCGCGCGGTGAAAGAAACCACCCCTTTAACGACGATTGAGACATTAATTCCAGATGTAAAAGCTAATTGGGATGCCCTCATTCGGATGATTGAAGGCGGTCAGGAAGTTGTTTCACACAATATGGAAACAGTGGAACGTTTATACCGCTATGTTCGCCCTCAAGCAAAATATGTGCGTAGTTTAGAACAAATCAAGCGCACAAAGGAATTCGGCAAACGCAATAAATCAGGCATTATGCTTGGTTTAGGTGAGACACAAGACGAGGTGTTGAAAGCGATGGATGACCTCATCGAAAACGGATTGGATGTGTTGACTTTGGGACAATACCTACAACCGACGAAAATGCACCATGAAGTGATCGAATGGATCCACCCTGATACCTTCGCTATGTACAAAGAGGAAGGATTGAAACGCGGGCTTGCCTACGTAGAATCCGGCGCACTTGTACGTTCTAGTTACCACGCGGAAAAGCACATCTAGTTTATGCAATTACCCGGCCCAGCCTATCGAGAATACGATTACATCCTAGCGGGCGGGGGAATGGCAGGATTATCTTTGGCTTATTACTTATCGAAAAGTAGTCTTAGTTCGCGGCGCATTTTGATCATCGACCGGGGCATTCGAAGAGAACAAACTTTTTGCTTCTGGAGTGCTGAAACTAGTGATTTCGATTTTCTAGCCGAGAAATCCTGGGAATCGCTCTATTTTCATAGTTCTCGCCCATCTTCCATAAAAATAGCTATTGAACCCTATACCTATCATAAAATCAATAGTAAGGACTGGTTTTCACATGTGGAAGCGGAATTAAGTAAGTACCCCAACATACATTTCTTAGCGGCCGAAATCCAATCCATAGCTTTTCAAGGCATAGGTTCTTTAGTCCAAACATCAGAAGGCGAATTCTATGCCTGCGAAAAAATCTTTGACAGTTTCAGTCCATTTCCTTGCGATAATGCAAACCCTAAACATCTCAAGCAACATTTCTTAGGTTGGGAGGTGGAATGTAATTTCAATAACTTCGATACGGAAGCGGCGCATTTATTTGACTTTCGAGTGGCTTTTGGCAAAGAATGTGAGTTTATGTATGTCCTCCCTACCAGTCCTCGCAAGGCCCTATTCGAATATACCTTTTTCTCTGGAACCTTACGCGAACCAGAATTCTACCGGGATAAGATTAAATCCTATTTATTTGCCTATTATGGCTTAACGAAGGACGATTACCTGATAAAAGAGGAGGAAAGCGGGGTAATTCCGATGCGCAATAATCCAAACGCGGTGGAGAATCTATATCAAAAACACCTAAAAATCGGAACTAGTGGTGGCTTCGTAAAATCCACAACCGGCTACAGTTTTTACCGAACCCAAAAATTCTGTCAAGACTTAGTGGCATCCCTCGAAAAAGGCCCTTCCCCACAGCTAGTAATTCCCTATCGACCTTGGAAAATCTGGTTAGACGAAGTCTTTCTTCACGTATTAATTGATCAAAAAATAGCGGGGTCTAAAGTCTTCGAAAGCCTTTTTTACAAGAATAAACCAGCCTTACTATTAAAATTCCTGCAAGAAGAAACCTCTTGGAAAGAAGACCTAAGATTAATGTGGTCTGTTCCTACTTTGCCTTTTGTGAGAGCTGCATTGAAAACTATTTACCGGTCAAAAATTAAATGAATTGAACTTGCGGGTTCCTTGGAATAATCGTATTTTTGCCCTGATTTTAATCTCAAAAAACAAATAATATTCGCCCATGGCTTATCTATTCACCTCTGAGTCGGTTTCTGAAGGACACCCAGATAAAGTAGCTGATCAAATTTCTGATGCGTTAATTGACCATTTTATGGCCTTTGACCCCACTTCTAAAGTGGCATGCGAAACACTTGTAACCACTGGTCAAGTAATTTTAGCTGGCGAAGTAAATACAACGACCTATTTAGACGTACAGGCCATCACACGTGAAGTAATTCGCAAGATTGGTTATACGAAGTCAGAATATATGTTTGAGGCAAACTCTTGCGGTATTTTATCTGCGATTCACGAGCAATCAGCTGATATCAACCAAGGAGTGGATCGCAAGAACCCAGAAGAGCAAGGTGCAGGTGACCAAGGAATGATGTTCGGTTTCGCTACGAAAGAGACTGACAACTATATGCCTTTGGCACTAGACTTAGCCCACAAAATTTTACAAGAACTTTCAGCTATTCGCAATAACGAGCCTTCCTTAATCGGATACCTTCGCCCTGATGCTAAATCTCAGGTGACGATTGAATATAGTGATAACCACGTGCCTCAACGCATCGACACGATAGTTGTTTCGACGCAGCACGATGATTTCGCGCCAGAAGCAGAGATGTTAGCGAAAATCAACAAGGACATCGTTGAGATCGTTATCCCTCGCGTGAAGGCAAAATTGAAGCCTGAATTGCAAGCATTATTCAATGATGCCATCACGTATCACATTAACCCAACGGGTAAATTCGTGATCGGTGGTCCACACGGAGATACGGGTTTAACAGGTCGTAAGATTATTGTAGATACCTATGGTGGAAAAGGTGCTCACGGTGGTGGTGCATTTTCAGGTAAAGATCCAAGTAAGGTTGACCGTTCTGCAGCATATGCTACTCGTCACATTGCAAAAAATTTAGTTGCTGCAGGTGTTTGTTCTGAAGTATTAGTTCAGGTATCCTATGCAATTGGTGTTGCACAACCAATGGGTATTTTTATTGATACTTATGGTACAGCAAAAGTAAAAATGACCGATGGTGAAATTGCTAAGATCGTAGAAAAAGTATTTGATATGCGCCCCTACTTTATCGAGCAACGTTTTAAATTACGTACGCCAATTTATAGCGAAACTGCTGCATATGGTCACATGGGACGTAAAAATGAAGTGGTTAAAAAATCATTTAAAGCTCCAGATGGGACTGTAAAAGTGGTAGAAGTTGAATTATTTACCTGGGAGAAATTAGATTTTGTTGAT
>CAIVPV010000270.1 GCA_903907915.1 uncultured Cytophagaceae bacterium | reverse complement strand
GTTGGTCTCTTTGCGAATTTCGATCACGAAGGCTGGATAACCGAAGGCTTTTCCGAGACCCTTTCTTTGGCCTACGGTATAAAATGGATATCCTTCGTGTTTACCGATGATATTACCTTCTAAATCAATGAAATTACCACCTTTCACCTGCTCTTCCAGCTCAGGAATCCGTCTTTTTAAGAATCCACGGTAATCATTATCTGGAACGAAACAGATCTCGTAGCTCTCGGATTTATTGACTAAATCGACGAAACCACGCTCTGTAGCCATTTCTCGAATGCGCGCTTTCGTTAGATGACCTAGGGGTAAAATAGTTCGGGCAAGGCTTTCCTGAGAAACGCCCCAAAGCACATAACTCTGATCCTTTAAAGCATCTACGCCTTTAGAAATAATATGACGACCATTCTCTTGTCTGATCTGGGCATAATGGCCTGTCGCAATGAATTCACAACCTAATTGATCCGCACGACGCAATAAAGCATCCCATTTAATGTGCGTATTGCACATGACACAAGGATTAGGCGTGCGACCTTCTACGTATTCATTCGTGAAATAATCGATGACCGAATCACCGAATTCTTCTCTGATATCTAAAATATAATGGGGGAAACCAAGCGAAACCGCAATATGACGGGCATCGTTTATGGAGTCCAAAGAACAACAGCCTGTTTCCTTTTTATCTCCACCCGCACTCGCGTAATCCCATGTCTTCATGGTCATACCGATTACTTCGTATCCTTGTTCGTGTAATAAAACAGCTGCGACCGAGCTGTCGATTCCGCCGCTCATAGCGACTAAGACGCGTCCTTTTTTTTCCATATTTGCTGCTCAGGTTCAATGCCTGACGAAATTATGCCGCAAGTTACGGCTTATCTTTGTAAATACGTGTACAAAGCGTATTTTTGCTCTACTATACAAAAGCCGTCTATGTTAAAAACCAAAGTTAAAGTTAGTTCCATTGAAAATCTCTCCGATGCGCGTTATTGTGCGGGAATGGGAGTGGAGTGGTTAGGATTTTCTTTGGCAATGCCTTTAGAGAAATTTGTGGAGATAAGGAACTGGTTAGCTGGGGTTCAAATTGTGGGCGAATGTGCTGGTTTAAAGCCAGCTGAAATTAAAAGTTTAGTTGCCTCGCATCAGCCTGACGCCATTGAAATAGATTCCAAAGTCAATTTAGTGTTGATTCAGGACATTGATTTACCGAAAATCCTTCGCGTAAACATCGATACTGATAATTTACCGGCTTTATTTGCTTCTGCAGCACCTTATGTCAGTCATTTTTTATTAGTGGGAGATGGCCCGGAATCTTTGCAGGGAATGGAATCGTCGATTGAGATTTGGGCGGCGCAATATCCGATTATTTTAGGTTTAGACGTGCCCCTAGTTGATTTAGAAGAATGGGTGGATCAAACTTCCATTCAGGGAATTGGTTTAACAGCCGGAAAAGAAGACCGTCCCGGTTTTAGAGATTTTTCTGATTTAATGAGTATCTTGGAAAAATTAGAAATTGACTAATATGCTAGCTAAAATAAAAGATAAATACGCTCAGGTGAAGGCATTCGTGTTAACGAAAGCTTACGCTGTAGGCTTGTTACTGTTAGCCGGTTTTAAGAAGGTAGTAGGCGAGCGTTTATACAGTATTTGTGTAGGGTACCTAGTTTTAGGTCAAGTATTTGCGCAAACACAGGGACGCAAAGTTCAAGCTTATTATGATTCCAAAGTAGATAAGACAGCACCCTATTATAAACCCATTGTTCGAGGGTATCGCATTTTCGCGAAAAGCGCTCTTTTTGTATTAGTATATTTATTGGTTATCGAGACTAATTTCTTCTTTTTAACCGGAGAAATGCCGAGTGTAGACGACTTACAGAACCCAAAACTTTCTCAGGCATCGGAGATCTATTCTGCTGATGGCGTGCTTTTAGGTAAGTTTTTTGCGGAAAATAGAACGCCTATCCGGGATTTTAATCAGATTTCTCCTTACCTCGTCAAGGCTTTGGTGGCGACTGAGGATGCGCGTTTTTACGAGCATACGGGTATTGATTTTCAAGCCTGGGCCGGGGTCATAGTGGGAATCGCAAAAGGGGGTGATAGAGGAGGAGGAAGTACGATTACGCAGCAATTAGCAAAGAATTTATTCAAGACTAGAACGAAGAAGGGATTCGTGAAGACGGGTCTTTTAGGTTATATCCCTGGATTAAATAAGTTGATCTATAAGTCCAAAGAATGGGTTACAGCTATTAAATTAGAGCGTTTTTATACCAAGGATGAAATCATTCTTTGGTATTTAAATACGGTCGATTATGGCAATAATGCCTATGGTATTAAAGTAGCTTCTAAAGCCTATTTTAATACCTCTCCGGATAGCTTGAATATTCAAGAAGCGGCGATTTTAGTGGGTTTGCAGAAGGCGACGACGACCTATAATCCGAAACGGTATATGGGGAAACCTTTGGCAGAAAATAAAGCCTGGAAACGTAGAAACGTTGTTTTAGCCCAAATGGTGAAAGCGGGATACCTCCGAAAAGTAGATTATGATTCTCTGGCCGTTTTACCGATTGAGTTACATGAAAATGAGGAATCCCCTTATGATGGAACGGGCAATTATTTCAAAGTGGCGGTGGCGAAATACCTGAATGAATGGGCGGAGAAGAATGAAATTGAACTGGATCTCTATCGAGATGGATTGAAAATCGTAACGACCATTGATTCGAAAATGCAGATTTATGCAGAGGAATCGGTAGAGGAGGGAATGCGTTCTACTCAAAAAGCATTTGATAATCACTGGGGAAACCAAAACCCCTGGGTAGGTGAAAACGGTCAAGAAATAACTGGATTCATTGATACGGTGGCTAAAAGAACGGAATATTATAAGTATTTAGCCTCTCGCTTTCCTACTAGCCCAGATTCAGTAAAGCATTATATGAAGGATGTCAAGCGGGACATGTGGGTGTATTCGAGAAATGCGTTAGGCGAAGAAAAGCGTACGATGAGTTCGTATGATTCCATTCAGTATTATAAAAAATTCTTACAGGCGGGTATGATGACGATGGATCCGTTCACTGGTCATATCAAAGCCTGGGTAGGAGGTTTAGATTTCAACTATTTCAAATATGACCACGTAAAACAGGGTCGTCGCCAGCCAGGATCTACTTTTAAACCCTTTGTTTATACCTCGGCTATTGATGGTCCGAAGAATCTTTCTCCGTGTTATATGATGAAAGATGAGCCTTTTGAGATTGAGGTGGAGAATGCCAAAGGGGAAAAGGAAATGTGGCGGCCAGGCAATGCAAATGGTAGTTTTACGGGCAGGGAAATGCCAATTAAACGGGCGCTCGCCCAAAGTATTAATTCAGTTACGGCTCGCTTAACCAATGAGGTAGGAGCAGATACGGTGATGTATTATGCGAAGAAAATGGGAATTAAAAGTCCATTAAAAGCTGTTGCTTCTATTGGATTAGGTTCTTTTGACGTCACGCTGTTCGAAATGATAGGCGCCTATTCTGCTTTTGTCAATGAAGGAATGCACGTCGAACCCATGCTTGTTCAAGAAATTCAAGATCAAAATGGAAAGGTATTGCAACGGTTTGATCCTACCATGGAACAAGTGATTCGAAAGGAATCAGCTCAATTAGTACGTTATATGCTCGAAGGGGTGATCCACGAAGGAGGAACCGGAAGTTCTCTATTGTATGGAGAAGGCGATATTTTATTGCCTAAAGACAATCGTTATGCGCGTGTTTTTGCAGGTAAAACAGGTACCACTTCGAATCACTCTGATGGCTGGTTTATAGGGATGTCACATAATTTGATTTCAGGAGTTTGGGTCGGTGGAGATGATCGCTCGATTCACTTTAGAACGGGGGCTTTAGGCGAAGGATCTAAAACGGCCCTTCCGATATTCAAGCGATTTATGATTAAAGTGGTCAAGGATCCGATGTTAGCTCAGTACCGTCCTGAACCATTTGAAAAATTAGATAGACGCGTCGTGAAAAAGGAATTTGATTGTTCTAATGGATCTTATGCTTTGCCAGATTCGCTCCAAGTATCAGATGCCGAATTAGACTCCATGAATGCCTTATTAGAAGACAATGCAACAGCGTCAGATT